>NZ_JBSHBN010000084.1:0-39652 GCF_053612025.1 Kitasatospora sp. NPDC054768 | reverse complement strand
GCCCGGGCCACCGCACCGCGACACCCGGACCGCAGGAGCCCGGGCCGCCGCCCTACAGGTTCTTCGGCGGCTGGTAGTCCTTGCCGAGCAGGACCAGCAGGTCCGCGTTCTGGGCGTCGCCGGTCACCTTCTTCACCGCCGTGTCCGGCAGCCCGAGGCTGGTCGCCAGCGACTTCGCCGCGCCCTGCCGGGCGTCGTCGGTGTAGCGGATCTCACTGGCCGGCTGCGGAGCCGCCTTGGCGCCGCCCGGGATGAAGGTCAGGCCGGAGTTGACGATCTGGACCTGCGCGGCGGCCGCCGCCGCGTCGTTGCCGGTGGCGTCCTGGAGCGCGACCCGGACCGGGGCGTCGCCGACGGCCGCGGACTTCACGGTGCCGCCCAGCACGTCCTTGACCTGCTTGCCCGCGGTCGCCTCGTCCAGGCTGCCGTCCGGCTTGACGGTCAGCGCCGTGGTGCCGAAGTGGCCGTCCTTCGCCTGCTGGGCGAGCTGGACGAGCACTCCGGCGAGGGCGTCCTCGGGCAGCGAGGGGTCGAGCACCGCGTTCATCCGGTGCACGTCGTCCTTGGCGTCCTTGAACTCGGTCGGCATGGTGCGCACCACCGCGTCCAGGACCTGCCCGAACCGGGCCAGCTGGGCGTCCCGGTTCTCACCGGGCGCCTGCCAGGTCGCGTACGCGACCGCGGCCTTCCCGCTGAGCATGGTGTTCTTCCCGGCCGCGGACAGCAGCTTGCCGTCCGGCTTGCCGCCCTCGTGGGTCTCGGCGTTGGTGTCCACCCGGACGCCGCCGAGCTGGGAGACCAGCAGTTCCAGGTACGGGGTGTCCAGCCGCCAGGTGCCGGCCACCGGGGCGCCCAGCACGGTGGACAGGCCCTCGCGGGTCGCCGAGGCGCCGATGCCGTCCATGGACTGGCCGACCGTGCTGACCGGCGGGTCCCCCGGGCCGGGCAGCCGCAGGTTGTCGGGCAGCAGCAGCACCGTGCCCTTCTTCCCGGAGGCGTCGTTGACCAGCAGCGCGCTGGACACCTTGCCCTGGAGGTCGCGCAGGTGGACGACGTTGACCTGGCGCCCGCCGGCGGCGGTGGCCGCGGTCGGCTTGTCGCCGGTCAGGAAGAGGTAGCCGCCGACGCCGCCGGCCGCGAGCGCCACCACCGCGCCGAGGCCGATCAGCCGGTTGCGCAGCTTGCGGCGGCGCTCGGCGCGCACCTCGCTGCGGGACTCGGCGAACTTCAGCCAGTCGATGACGTCCTCGGTCTCCTCCGCCTCCTCGTCGACGAAGGTGAACTCGCCCGTGGTGTAACTGTCCTTGGGCGCCTTGCTCCCGGCCTTGCCGGCCTTGCCGGCCTTCCCGGCCCGCGCCCCGGCGACCTGCTCGGACGGCGGCACGGCCTTGGCCGGCACCGCCTCCTCGGCGGGCCGGGGCACCCGCGGACGCGGCGGCGCGGCAGCGGGTGCCGCTGCGGCCGCTGCGGCGGCGGACTGCGCGACGGCCTCGGCCTGCGTCGGCGGCACCGGCGACGGCGCCTGCGGCTCGGCGGCGACCGGGGCGGCGGCCTGGTACGGCTGCTGCTGGTAGCCCTGGTAGCCCTGCTGCTGGTAGCCGTACGGGTCCTGGCCGTACACCGGCTGCCCGTACTGGTCGTACTGCTGGTCGTACTGCTGCTGCTCGTACGACTGCTGCTGCGGCTGCTGTGGTTGCTGCTGCGGCTGCTGCGGGAACTGCCCGCCCTGCTGGTACCCGTCGTACCCCTGGTAGCCCTGCTGCTGGTAGCCGTACGGGTCCTGCCCGTACACCGGCTGCCCGTACTGGTCGTACTGCTGGTCGTACTGCTGCTGCTCGTACGACTGCGGCTGCGGCTGCTGTGGTTGCTGCTGCTGCGGGTTCTGGTAGCCCTGGTACGGCTGCTGGTACTGCCCGGTGGACCAGTCCTCCGGCCGCCGGCCGTCGCTGCGATCAGTCATGCACCGCTCCTGGATCAGTCCCCGCGCGGCGCGTACAGCGCCCGCTTGTCGATGTAGCGGACCACGCCGTCCGGGACGAGGTACCAGACGGGCTCACCCTTGGCGACCCGGTTGCGGCAGTCCGTGGAGGAGATGGCCAGCGCCGGGACCTCCACCAGGGAGACCCCGCCCGCCGGAAGCCCGGCGTCCGACAGAGTGTGCCCCGGGCGGGTGCATCCGATGAAGTGGGCCAGCGAGAAGAGCTCGTCGGAGTCGCGCCAGGAGAGGATCTGGGCGAGGGCGTCGGCGCCGGTGATGAAGAAGAGGTCGGCGTCCGGGTGCAGGGCGTGCAGGTCGCGCAGGGTGTCGACGGTGTACGTCGGGCCCTCGCGGTCGATGTCGATCCGGCTGACCGAGAACTGCGGGTTCTCGGCGGTGGCGATGACCGTCATCAGGTAGCGGTCCTCGGCCGGGGTGACGTGGCGGTCGCTCTTCTGCCACGGCTGCCCGGTCGGCACGAAGATCACTTCGTCCAGGCGGAACGCGCTCGCGACCTCACTGGCGGCGACGAGGTGGCCGTGGTGGATCGGGTCGAAGGTGCCGCCCATCACGCCGAGGCGCTTCTTCACCGGTTCCGGTCCGCCGGGATTCCCGGCCTGCTCTCCCATGCCGCCACACCTTACGCGACACCCGTTACGGTGCGGGAACGGCCGGGTGGGGGTTCTCCGCAGATGCGTGAGGGAGCGGCCGGCCGGTGGCCGGACGCTCCCCGAGCGGTCCGCGCGGCCGGCTCAGCGGTCCCGGTTGAAGCGGGTGGTGATGAAGAGCAGGACCAGCAGGATGAACAGCGCGGCGCCACCGGTCAGGGCCGGGTTCAGGCTGTCGTGGTTGCCCCCCTCGCCCTCGGCGAGAAGGTTCAGAACGGGGAGTGCGGCAGCAGTGCTCATGGTCGGCGGGACCTTCTCGGCTCGGGGAACGGACCTGGGGGTGGTTCCGGGCCGGTGAGGGCCCACCCGTCATCGTACGGGGGGTTACACGGCAACCGCTCGGCGGCCCACCGCCGCTGACCGGGCGTGAGCACGAGCCGGGGGCAAGGGCCGGGAACGGGCCGCGAGCCGGCCGGGAACGGGCCCGGTGACAGGCTCGGGAGGGCGGCCCTAGTTGTTCTTGAAGGCGCGGGCCATGATCCAGACCAGCAGGCCGATGCCCACGAAGGACGCGACCACGATGATCCGCAGGAACAGGCCCGGGCCGGTCTCGTCGGAGATGGGCGCGGCCAGGCTGACAAGCGTGTCGGTGGACATCTGCGGGGGCTCCTCGAACTGCTCGGTACCGCGGCCGGGTCCGGTCTCGGTCGTCCAGGACTCAGGTTAAACCGGCCTCACACCGACGCCGCCCACCGGCCCCGGTGACGCGCCCGCCGCCCCCGGGACGCTCCGCGCGTACGCTGCCCCGGGGACGAGTACGCAACCGCGCGCGTTGCACAGACAGTCGTTGCAGGCGAAGACCAACGGGGGGCGGGCCAGCGGGCCGCGGCCGCCGTCGACCAGGAGGTACTCAGACCATGACCGACACGACCGTGAAGGCCCCGAGCCGCCGCCGCGAGCGCTTCCCCGGAATCTCCACCCGGGCCTGGGAGCACCCGGCGGACCGCTCGGCCCTGGTCGCGCTGCGCAAGCTCACCGGCTTCGACGACATCCTGAAGAAGCTCGCCGGCCTGGTCTCCGAGCGGGCGATCCGGCTGATGTTCCTGGCCACCGCCGTGAAGACCTCCGAGCGCCAGTTCCCGGAGCTGCACGACATGGTGCGGGACGCCGCCTACGTGCTCGACCTGGAGCAGGTCCCCGACCTGTACGTCTCCCAGGACCCGACGGTCAACGCGTACTGCATCGGCATCGACACCCCGGTCATCGTGGTCACCAGCGGCCTGGTCGAGCTGCTCGACGAGGAGGAGCTGCGCTCCGTCATCGGCCACGAGGTCGGCCACGCGATGTCCGGCCACGCCGTCTACCGGACGATGCTGATGATCCTCACCAACATCGCCACCCGGATCGCCTGGGTGCCGCTGGGCAACCTGGCGATCACCGCGATCATCACCGCGCTCAAGGAGTGGTTCCGCAAGGCGGAGCTGTCCAGCGACCGGGCCGGCCTGCTCGCCGGACAGGACCTCCAGGCGTCCATGCGGGCCCTGATGAAGCTGGCCGGCGGCCACAACCTGGCCGAGATGAACGTCGACGCCTTCCTGGAGCAGGCCGAGGAGTACGAGAAGGCCGGCGATCTGCGCGACGGCGTGCTCAAGGTGCTCCAGCTGCTGCCGCAGACCCACCCCTTCGCGGTGGTGCGGGTCGCCCAGCTGAAGAAGTGGGCGGAGAGCGACGACTACCGCTCGATCGTGGCCGGCGCCTACCCGCGCCGCGCGGACGACCCGGACGCCTCGGTCTCCGAGCAGTGGAAGGCCGCCGCCGACCACTACACCAGCTCGGTCAAGGAGAGCAAGGACCCGCTGATGGGCCTGCTCCGGGACGTCGCCGGCGGCGCGGCGACCGTCGGCGGCAAGCTCCGCGACACCTTCACCGGCGCCGCCGGCCGCAACGGCTCCTCGGGCAACGGCTCCTCGGGATCGGGTTCCGCGGACCGCGACGGCAGCTGACCCCCGGGGCCGCGACGACCGCCGGCCCACCGCGACCGCGACGGCGGCCGGTGTCCCGTCCGGGGCACCGGCCGCCTCGCCGTTCCACGGCCGGGGTACGCCTCAGCCGCCCGCCAGCACCGCGCACACCTGCCAGCCCGGCCGGGCGTGGTTGCCGGGGTCGACCGGCGCCGGCGGCGCGACCGCCGTGCCCTGCGCGGTGGCCAGCACCGGCTGCAGGAAGCCCGCCATCGAGGTGTCGCAGGGCTCCGGACCGGCCTGCACCACCGAGTCCACCAGCCGCAGCTGCGCCGAGGCCAGGTCGACCCGGTCGAACTCGAAGGTCAGCTGCCGCCGCACGGTCTCCAGGGTGACCGGCGCTCCGGCCGGGGCCCCGGCCGGCTTCAGCGCGTAGACGAAGGTGTGGTCGGTGGTGATCTGCAGGGTCCCGCCGTCCGCCTCGTCGATCCGCATCGCGCCGGCCACCTTCACGGTGTTCGAGGCCAGCGCGACCTGCGCCGGGTCGAAGCGGACCATCCAGCCGGTCACCGCGTGGTGCCGGTCGTCCACCGGCTGCGCCACGCTCGCGTCGAACTCCGCCTGCTCACCGGGCGTGACGAAGGCCCGCACGTCGGCGGTGGCGCCCTGGACCAGCGCGGCCGGGGCCAGCGAGGAGGCGACCAGGTAGCGCTGGACGGTGTCGAGCGCCTTGGTCACCTCGACCCGGCTGAAGTGCTCGGTGGCGGCCCCGGTCGGGGTGTTCAGCCCGATCGTGCCGTCCCCGTACCCGGGCTGCAGCGCGGTGAACGGGTCCGCCGGGTCGGCGACCGGGCGGACGGCCGACGCCGGGCTCAACGCGACCAGGCTGACGGTCAGTTGACTGCCCTCGGGCCGCACCGCGGTCCCCCTCGGCGAGCTCACGCCGAAGTACACCGCGGTCCCGAAGGCGAGCAGGATGAGCAGCAGCAGGATGAGCGCCTGGCGCGGGACGGTGCCCAGCGGGCCGAGCCGCACCCGCGGCCGGGTGGCCTTGCCGAAGGAGCCGGCCAGCCGCTCCCGGGCGGACAGTTCCTGGATGCGGGCAGCCCGAACGAACGATTCGTCGAACACGACGGACCGGAATTCGTCCTCGTTGCCGGAACCGCCCTCGGGCGTACCCTCCGGAGGCTCTCGCGGGTCACCCACACCACCAGGGTAGGCCGACACCGGCGCCGCCACGAGGGTGCGGGCGCACATTCCCGGGAACGCTCAGTGACCACCGCCCCCGGGCGTGCGCCCGCGCCCGGGGCGACCGCCCCGGCCCGCCGAAGCCCGCCGAAGCCCGCCCTAGCCCGCCGGCGCCGTGACCACCAGCGGGGGGTCGGCCGGGGCCTGCCCCGGATCGACCCCGGCGCTGCTGGTGCCGGACTCGGGGCGCCGGGGCGCTCCCGCGGAACCGCCCACGCCCTGGTAGATCGCCGCGACCGCGATCGCCACCAGGCCCACGCCCATGATCACGGCGAGCACCCAGGCCACCGGCCGGTGCCACCGCTGCTGGGCCACGTACCGCCCGCGGGAGCGCACCGGGTCGTAGCCGCGTCGCCACCGCCGCCGGACCCGGCGGTCGGCCGCCCGGTCCGGCCCCGACCAGGGATCGGGGTAGAGGTGGTCCGCGTCGAGCCCGCTCGGGTACGGGCGCAGTTCCAGCGGCAGTCCGTCCCCCGCAGGGACGTCACAGCCCCAGCCCTGGCCCGCGGCGTCCGACTCGAACCGGGCCTCGGCGGCGGCGAGTTGCCGCTCCTTGGCGGTCGGCTCGTGCACGGCGGCGGACCGGACGAAGGCCTCATCGAAGACCACGGTGGCGAACTCGTCGTCCGCACCACCGTGGTCGGCGCCGTCGGGGTACGGGAAGCCCCCCACATCCTCAGCCACGGATTCAGCGTATTACCGGCCGGGCGATTTGTCTGTGGCTCCCGGCAGTTGGTCCGTCACACGTGTGACGGACGCCCCTCCCCCGGCGTTCAGCGGCCGTGCGCGTCCCCGCCCACGGTCTGCGCCGCCTCGCCCCGCACGTGCCCGTCACCAGTGACGATGTACTTGGTGCTGGTCAGCTCGGGCAGGCCCATCGGGCCGCGGGCGTGCAGCTTCTGGGTGGAGATGCCGATCTCCGCGCCGAAGCCGAACTCACCGCCGTCGGTGAAGCGGGTCGAGGCGTTGACGGCCACCGTGGTGGAGTCGACCAACCGGGTGAACCGGCGGGCGGCGGCCTGCGAGGTGGTGACGATCGCCTCGGTGTGGCCGGAGGACCAGCGGCGGATGTGCTCGACGGCGGCGTCCAGCGAGGGCACCACCGCGGCGGCCAGGTCCAGCGAGAGGTACTCGGCGCCCCAGTCCTCGTCGGTGGCCGGCACCACGGTGGCCGGGCCGCCCTCGGCGGCCTTCAGCACCGCCTCGTCACCGTGCACCGTCACCCCGGCCTCGGCGAGCGCCGCCAGCGCGAGCGGCAGGAAGGCGTCCGCGACGTCCTGGTGGACCAACAGCGTCTCGGCCGCGTTGCAGACGCTGACCCGCTGCGCCTTGGAGTTCAGCAGGATGCCGACGGCCATCGCCAGGTCCGTCTCGGCGTCCACGTAGACGTGGCAGTTGCCGGTGCCGGTCTCGATCACCGGGACGGTGGAGCCCTCGACCACGGTGCGGATCAGCGAGGCGCCGCCGCGCGGGATCAGCACGTCCACGTGGCCGCGGGCGCGCATCAGCTCCCGCACCGAGTCCCGGCTCTCGCCCGGCACCAGCTGGACCGCGTCGGCGGGCAGCCCGGCCGCGGCGACGGCGTCGCGCACCACGGCGACCAGCGCGGTGTTGGAGCGGTAGGCGGAGGCGGAGCCGCGCAGCAGCACCGCGTTGCCGGACTTGAGGCAGAGCGCGGCGGCGTCCGCGGTGACGTTCGGGCGGGCCTCGTAGATGATGCCGACCACGCCGAGCGGCACCCGGACCTGCCGCACGTCCAGGCCGTTGGGCAGGGTGTAGCCGCGCACCACCTCGCCGACCGGGTCGGGCAGGCCGGCCACGTCGCGCACGTCGGAGGCGATCGCGGCGATCCGCTCCTCGGTCAGGGTCAGCCGGTCGATCACCGACTCGGCCGTGCCGGCCGCCCTGGCCCGCTCCACGTCCTCGGCGTTGGCCGCGACGATCTCGGCGCCGCGGGCCACCAGGGCGTCCGCGACCGCCAGCAACGCGGCGTCCTTCGCGCCGCGCGGCAGCGGGGCGAGCGCGGCGGCGGCGTCCCGGGCTCGGCGCGCTACGGCGAGGACGGGGCTGTCGGCGGTGGCGAGGTCGCTGGTCATGCCGCCAAGGGTAGCGACTGCACCCGCCCCGCCCGGGCGGTATTTCGCCCGGTGAGACGCCGCTCGGCCGGTCCCGGTCCGACGGGGCCGCCCGGCCGCCGGGGACGGCCCAGTACGGGGCGGCCCAGTACGGGGCGGCTCAGTACGGGGCGGCTCAGTACGGGTGCACGCCGCCCAGGTGCGGCGGCGGGTCGCCGAAGCCCTCCGCCACCCGTTTGTGGTACGTCGCCCGGTCGACCACCTCCAGCCCGACGATCTCCCAGGGCGGCAGGTTCGCGGTGACCTTGTGCTCGCCCCACAGCCGCAGCGCGATGGCCGCCGCGTCGTGGAGGTCCCGGGCCTGCTCCCAGTAGCGGATCTCCGCGTGGTCGGCGGCGTAGCGGGCGGTCAGGAAGAACGAGTGGTCGTGCGCCAGCTGCTCCAGTGAGGCGCGCAGCGAGGGCAGCGGGGTGACCTGCCCGGCCACGCTCAGCACCACGTGCCACAGCCGCGCCTGCTCGGGCACGGTGGGCGGCTGGGCCGCCCGGTCGCGTTCGGGCCGCAGCCTGCGCACCCCGCCGGGCCTCTGCGGCGGCGGACCGGCCGGCTCGGCGGGGCCGTCCCCGCGCCCGCCGTCGATGCTGGTCAGCCGCCGGCCCGCCGTCCCTGCGGTCAGCGCTGCCTCGCGCCTGCGTTCCACCGGCGGCCTCCTGTTCGGCGATGTCCTGTCGTCCCCACCGGCCCCGTCGGCCCTCGGCCGACCGGTACGGCTGCGCCCCTCCTCGCCCGTGGCCGGGCCGCTCCCGGTACGGAGCGGCCCGCCGTGCGCGCTGCGCCGATCGGCCGGGCGGCCGGTGCCGGCCCGCCGGGCCGGTCAGCCGCGCAGAACGACCAGGTCGTCGCGGTGGACGACCTCGCGCTCGTACGCGGCGCCGAACTCCTGGGCCAGGTCGCGGGTGGACCGGCCGAGCAGGCGGGGCAACTCCCTCGCATCAAAGTTGACCAGTCCGCGAGCCACGATGTGGCCGTTTTCGGCAAGAAGGTCCACCGGATCACCCGCGGCGAACTCCCCGTCGACCTTGGTGACCCCGGCCGGCAGCAGCGAGGCGCCGCCGGAGACGACCGCCCGGACGGCACCCTCGTCCAGGTGCAGCGCCCCGCGCGGGCTGCTCGCGTGGGCCAGCCAGAGCATCCGGTCGGAGGTCCGGCTTCCGGTGCGCAGGAAGAGCGTGCCGGTGGGCCGGCCGGCCAGCGCGTCGGCGGCGTGGCTGGCGGCGGTGAGCACCACCGGGATGCCGGCGCCGGTGGCGATCCGGGCCGCCTCGACCTTGGTGACCATGCCGCCGGTGCCGACCCCGGCCTTGCCGGCGCTGCCGATCTCGATGCCGTCGAGGTCCTGCGGGCCGCGCACCTCGGCGATCCGGCTGGTGCCGGGGCGGGACGGGTCGCCGTCGTACAGGCCGTCCACGTCGGAGAGCAGCACCAGCAGGTCGGCGCGGACCAGGTGGGCGACCAGGGCCGCGAGCCGGTCGTTGTCGCCGAACTTGATTTCGGCGGTGGCGACGGTGTCGTTCTCGTTGACGATCGGCATCGCGCCCATCGCCAGCAGCTGGTCCAGGGTGCGGTAGGCGTTGCGGTAGTGGGCGCGCCGGCTGGCGTCCTCGGCGGTGAGCAGCACCTGGCCGACCCTGATCCCGTACCGGGCGAAGGAGGCGGTGTAGCGGGCGACCAGCAGGCCCTGGCCGACGCTGGCGGCGGCCTGCTGGCGGGCCAGGTCCTTGGGCCGCCCGTCCAGACCGAGCGGGGCCAGACCGGCGGCGATCGCGCCGGAGGAGACGAGCACGACCTCCGGCGCCCCGGGTCGGCCGCGCAGCTTGGCGAGCGCGTCCACCAGGGCGTCGACGCGGTCGGCGTCCAGGCCGCCGGCCGCCGTGGTCAGGGAGGAGGAGCCGACCTTGACGACGATCCGCCGCGCGGTCAGCACCTCGTCCCGCAGAGAGTCCTCGCTCATCTCGCTGTACGCCCTTCCGGTGTGGTGCGGGTACGGCGGGGCCCGGGCCCGGCCGTCACCCCCGCAATCTACGCGATCGGCGCAGGTCACCCGCCGGATGTTTCACCGGCTGGACCCGGCCTGGTCACGGGCCCGCCACAGCCCGTCCGGCAATCCGGATGACTGGTATGGTCCCTGACCGCAAGCCAGATCGGGGGACGGCTTCTTGCCCGCTGGACCCATGTCGTCATCGACCCTTCCTGTCACGACGGGCGGCGCCGCACTGGGCAAAGGCCGGCAACGGTCGCGGCCGTGCGCCCAGGAGAAATGCGCACCATGCGTTCGTACACCACCAAGCTGACCTTCGCCGCGCTCGCGGCGGCCACCGCCCTGTCGCTCGCGGCCTGCGGGCCGGACAACGCCGACCCGGCCGCACCGGCGGGCGGCTCGACCGGTGCCGCTCCGGCGCCGACCAGCGGCGCTCCGGGCACCGCCACCGGGGGTGCCGCCACCGGGGGCACCGCGACCGGCGGCGCGGCCGGCGGTTCGACCGCGGCCCCGTCGGGTGCGGCGACCGGCGGAGCGGCGGCCGGCGGCGCGGGCACCGCCGGTGCGGCGGGCGGCGGGGCCGCCGGCGGAGCCGTCCCGGCGGCCGCCAGCAGCGTGAAGGTCGGCCAGAGCGCCACCGTGGACTTCGCCGACAAGACCTCCAAGGTCGCCACCAAGCTGGAGATCACCGTCACCGGCGTCGAGGTCGGCTCGGTGCAGGACTTCACCGCCGCCAAGATCAGCATCGTCGGCCTGGAAGGCCGCACCCCGGTGTACGTGAGCTACACCATCAAGAACGTCGGGGACGCCAGCCTCTCCTTCACCGCCCCGGACTCGAAGTTCGTCGTCTTCGACACCGCCGGCAAGAAGGGGCTCAACGTCATGACCGCCGCCACCCCGCTGCCCAAGTGCACCGGGGCGAAGTTCCAGGGCGTGACCAAGGGCGCCGAGACCAAGGGCTGCACCATCATCTCCATCCCCGGGAACACCCCGGCCGCGGTCGGCTACACCGACCTGGCCGACCCGCTGAAGCTCCAGGCCTCCTGGACCAAGTGACGCCCGGTCACCGCTGAACACGCGGACGGCCCCCGCCACCTTCGACAGGTGACGGGGGCCGTCCGACAGCGGCCCCGGGGACGGGCCTCAGGACTCCGAGGCTCAGTGGTCCTCGTCGTCGTCGCCCTCGATGGCGGCCTGGCGGCCGCTGGAGAGCGCCTCGAAGGCGAGGAACTCGGACTCGGCCGCGTCCCGGCCCTTCTGCTTCTCGCGGCGGCGGTCGACCGCCGGGCGCGGGTTCTCGAAGCGGTGGTCCTCACCGCGACGGCCGAGCATCTCGGCACCGGCGGCCATGGTCGGCTCCCAGTCGAAGACGACGGCGTTCTCCTCGGGGCCGATGACGACGGTGTCGCCCTCGTGCGCCCCGATCTTCCACAGCTCCTGCTCGATCCCGAGGCGGGCCAGCCGGTCGGCGAGGTAGCCGACGGCCTCGTCGTTGCTGAAGTCGGTCTGGCGGACCCAGCGCTCCGGCTTGACGCCGCGGATGTGGTACGCGCCGTCCTCCTCGGTGATGGTGAAGCCGGCGTCGTCGACGGCCTTGGGCCGCAGCACGATCCGGGTCGACTCCTCGGCCGGCTTGGCGGCACGCGCCTCGGCGACGATCCCGGCCACGGCGAAGCTCAGCTCGCGCAGGCCCTTGCGGGAGGCGGCGGAGACCTCGAACACCCGGTAGCCGCGCTCCTCCAGGGAGGCGCGGGTCAGGTCGGCGATGTCCTGGCCGTCCGGGACGTCCACCTTGTTGAGCGCGACCAGGCGCGGGCGGTCGTCCAGGCCGCCGTACTCGGCGAGCTCGGCCTCGATGGTCTCCAGGTCGGTCAGCGGGTCGCGGCCGGGCTCCAGGGTGGCGCAGTCCAGCACGTGCACCAGCACCGAACAGCGCTCCACGTGGCGCAGGAACTCCAGGCCCAGGCCGCGGCCCTGGCTGGCGCCCGGGATCAGGCCGGGCACGTCGGCGATGGTGTAGACGGTGTCGCCCGCGGTGACCACCCCGAGGTTGGGGATCAGGGTGGTGAACGGGTAGTCCGCGATCTTCGGCTTGGCGGCGGAGAGCACCGAGATCAGCGAGGACTTGCCGGCGCTCGGGTAGCCGACCAGGGCCACGTCGGCGACGGACTTGAGCTCCATGACGATGTCACGGGCCTCACCGGGCTCGCCGAGCAGCGCGAAGCCGGGCGCCTTGCGGCGGGCCGAGGCCAGCGCGGCGTTGCCGAGGCCGCCGCGGCCGCCCTGGGCGGCGACGAAGCTGGTGCCGTGCCCGACCAGGTCGGCCAGCACGTTGCCGTTGCGGTCCAGCACCACGGTGCCGTCCGGCACCAGCAGGACGAGGTCCTCGCCGAGCGCGCCGGTGCGGTTGCCACCCGCGCCCGGCTTGCCGTTGGTGGCCTTGCGCTTGGGCGAGTGGTGGTACTCCAGCAGGGTGGTGACCTGCGAGTCCACGGCGAGGATGACGCTGCCGCCCTCACCGCCGTTGCCGCCGTCCGGGCCGCCGAGCGGCTTGAACTTCTCGCGGTGCACGGAGGCGCAGCCGTGGCCCCCGTTACCCGCGGCGACATGAAGTTCGACGCGGTCCACGAAGGTGGTCATGGGTGTGCCTCCAGTGCGCGAGAGTCTGCTTGCTACCTGCGTAAAGCGTGAAGGGTGGACCGGAGAATTCCGGCCCACCCTTCACTGTGAGTCTTGTCCGACCCGGTGGGTCTTCTCAGACTCGGGAGTCCGCGGGGACTCAGGCCTCGACGGCCACGATGTTGACGACCTTGCGGCCACGACGGGTGCCGAACTGCACCGCACCGGCGGTCAGCGCGAACAGGGTGTCGTCGCCACCGCGACCGACACCGGCACCCGGGTGGAAGTGGGTGCCGCGCTGGCGGACGAGGATCTCGCCGGCGGAGACGACCTGGCCACCGAAGCGCTTCACGCCGAGGCGCTGGGCGTTCGAGTCACGGCCGTTACGAGTAGAGCTTGCGCCCTTCTTGTGTGCCATTTTTCGCTATCCCCTTACTTGCTGACCGAGTCGATGCTCGTGATGCGCACCGCGGTGTGCTGCTGACGGTGACCCTGGCGACGGCGGTAGCCGGTCTTGTTCTTGTAACGCAGGATGACGATCTTGTCACCCTTGGTCTGGTCGACCACCTCGGCGTGAGCCTTCACGCCGGCCAGGACCCACGGGTCGGAGGTGACGGCGTCACCGTCGACGACGAGGATGGTCGAGAGCTCGACCGAGTCACCCGGCTTGGCCTCGATACGGTCGATCTCCAGCACGTCGCCCACGGCGACCTTGTGCTGGCGGCCGCCTGCGCGAACGATCGCGTACATGCGGTACCTGCTTTCCTTGCTCGGTCGGAACCCCCGACGCCAGCCACCTGGGTACGGACACAGGAGCCTCTCCCCGGCCCTCCGCGCGAACGCGGCGACCCAGGAAGGTGATGTGCTCGGGAGCATGGCGTAGACACGCCGATGGTCAAGAATACGGACCGGCCGCCCGGGGGGCAAACCGGCCCGTACGACCCGGGGCGGGATCACTCCCGCCCCGGGCGTGGGCACTACTCGGACGCCGTATCACCCTCGGCGGCCGCGGCCTTCTTGGCCGCCGCGCTCGTCCGCTTGGTGGCGGTCTTGCGGGCGGTGGTCTTCTTGGCCGCCGTGGTGGTCTTCTTGGCGGCGGTCTTCTTCGCGGCGGTCTTGCGGGCGGCCCGCTTCTTCGGCGCCGGCGCCTCCTCGGCCGGAGCCTCGCCGGCCTCGGCGGCCTCCGTGGCCTCGGGAGCCTCCGTGGCCTCGGGGGCGTCGGCGACGACCGCGGTCTCCGCGACCACGACCGGCTCACCCGGCGCCTCGGCGACGGCCTCGGCGGCGGCTTCCGCGACCGCCGGGGCGGCGGCCTCCAGGGCCGCCTCCAGCGCCGCCTCGGCCTTGGCCTGGAGCACCACGATCTCGGCGGTGTCCGGGGAACCCGCCGGAGCGGTCGCCTTGCGCACCGCGCGGCGACGCGGACGGCCCGCCGGAGCGGCGGCCGGGGCCTCGGCCACGGGGGCCTCGACGGTCGGCGCGGCCGCCTCCGCCGGAGCCTCGACGCCCGGGACCTCCAGGGCCAGCTGGCCCTCGATCTCCTCGCGCACCGGCTCGGCGACGTCCTCCGCCGACTCGGACAGGATGGTCACCACGGGCTCGACGGCCTGCGGCTCCTCCTGGCCCGCGCCGCCCTTGCCGCGGCGACGGCGCTTGCCGCCGCCCGCACCGGCCTCGCCCGCCGCCACGGGGGCGTGGACGTGGGCGCTCGGCTGCTCCATGTGGACGATCACGCCGCGGCCGTTGCAGTGCACGCACGGCTCGGAGAAGGACTCCAGCAGGCCCTGGCCGACCCGCTTGCGGGTCATCTGGACCAGGCCCAGCGAGGTGACCTCGGCCACCTGGTGCTTGGTCCGGTCCCGGCCCAGGCACTCCAGGAGGCGGCGCAGCACCAGGTCGCGGTTGGACTCCAGCACCATGTCGATGAAGTCGATCACGATGATGCCGCCGAGGTCGCGCAGCCGCAGCTGGCGCACGATCTCCTCGGCCGCCTCGATGTTGTTCCGGGTGACCGTCTCCTCCAGGTTGCCGCCCTGGCCGACGAACTTCCCGGTGTTGACGTCGATGACGACCATCGCCTCGGTGCGGTCGATCACCAGCGAACCGCCGCTGGGCAGCCAGACCTTGCGGTCCAGCGCCTTCATCAGCTGCTCGTCGATCCGGTAGGTGGCGAACACGTCCACCTCGGAGGTCCACCGCTGGAGCCGCTCGGCGAGGTCCGGGGCCACGTTGGAGACGTACTCGTGGATGGTCTTCCACGCCTCGTCGCCGGAGACGATGACCTTGCTGAAGTCCTCGTTGAAGATGTCGCGGACGACCCGGACGGTCATGTCCGGCTCGCCGTACAGCAGCGCCGGGGCGTTGCCGGTCGCGGCCTTCTTCTGGATGTCCTCCCACTGCTGCTGGAGGCGCTGGACGTCGCGGGTCAGCTCCTCCTCGGAGGCGCCCTCGGCGGCGGTGCGCACGATGACGCCCGCGTCGTCCGGGACGATCTTCTTGAGGATCTGCTTCAGCCGGGCGCGCTCGTTCTCCGGGAGCTTGCGCGAGATGCCCGTCATCGAGCCCTCGGGCACGTACACCAGGTAGCGGCCGGGCAGCGAGATCTGGCTGGTCAGGCGGGCGCCCTTGTGGCCGATCGGGTCCTTGGAGACCTGCACCAGCACGGACTGGCCGGACTTCAGCACCGACTCGATCCGGCGCGGGCCGCCGTGGCCGCCCAGCGCGCCGAAGTTGACCTCACCGGCGTACAGCACCGCGTTGCGGCCCTTGCCGATGTCGACGAAGGCGGCCTCCATCGACGGCAGCACGTTCTGGACCTTGCCCAGGTAGACGTTGCCGACGTACGAGGTGGCCTGCTCCTTGTTGACGTAGTGCTCGACCAGCACGCCGTCCTCAAGGACGCCGATCTGGGTGCGCTGGCCGCTCTGGCGCACCACCATGACGCGCTCGACCGACTCGCGGCGGGCCAGGAACTCGGCCTCGGTGATGATCGGCACCCGGCGGCGGCCCAGCTCGCGGCCCTCGCGGCGGCGCTGCTTCTTGGCCTCCAGTCGGGTCGAGCCCTTGATGGACTGCACCTCGTCCGGGTCGAAGGACGGCTCGGTGGAGCGGCGGCGCGGCTCGCGCACCTTCACCACCGTGCGGACGCCGTCCTCGGTGGTCTCGGCGGCCTCGACGGCGCCGGCCTCACCGCTGCGGCGGCGGCGACGACGGCGGCGACGCGACGAGGACAGGCCGGCGGCCAGGTCGTCGTCCTCCTCGCCCTCGTCCTCGGCGACGGCCTCGGCCGACTCCTCGGCGGCGGGCTGCTCGGTCTCGACGGCCTCGGCGGCCTCGAACTCCTCGGCCTCGCCACGACGGCGGCGGCGGCCACCCCGGCGGCGACGGCGCGACGGACGGCCGTCGTCCTCCCACTCGCCCTCGGTCTCCGGACCGGCGACGGGGGCCTCCACGGCGGGCGCCTCGGCGACCGGGGCCTCGACGACCGGCGCGGCCTCGACCGGGGCCTTCACGGGGGCCTTCGCCGGCGCCTTCGCCTGGGCCTTCGCCTGGGCCTGGGCCTTCGCCTGGGCGGCCGGCTTGCGACGGGTCGGCTCGACCCGGGTACGGACCCGGCGGCGACGGCCGACACCGCTGTACTCGAACTCGTCGTCCTCCTCCGTGCGCTCGGCCACGGCCGGGGCCTCGGCCTGCACCGGGGCGGCGACGGGCTGCTGCGGCGCGGCCGCGGTGGCCGGCGCGGACGGCGTGGACGGCGTGGACGGCGTGGACGACGCGACGAAGGGAGCCGGCTCCTGGAACACCGGCGCCTGGAAGACCGCGGTGGCCGGGCGCACGGCGCGGCGGCGCACCCGGTGGTGCGGCTCGGCGGGGGCCTCGGTGACGGGGGCCTCAGGGGCGGCGGCCTCGACGGCCTCCTCCTCGGGCTCCTCCGCGGCGGCGGGCTCCTCGGCCTGCGGCGCCTCGGCGACGGGCTCCTCCACCGGGGCCTCGACGACCGGCGCGGCCTCGACCACGCGACGGCGGCGGGGGCGGCGGGCCGGAGCGGCCGGGGCCTCCTCGGCCACCGGCTCGGCGGCGGGGGCCTCGGGGGCAGCGGCCTCCACGACCGGCGCCTCGACGACCGGCGCCTCGGCCTCGGTCGTGGGAGCACCGGCGGGCGCCTCCGCGCGCTTGCGGGTGCGCCGGGCCCGGGCGGGCTTCTCGGCGACGGGCTCGGCGACCTCGGCGACCTCGGCCTTGTCGGCCTTCTCCGCCTTCTCGGTCTTGCCCGCCTTGGTGGCCCTGGTGGCCCTGGTGGCCTTCGCGGGCTTCTCGGCGGCGGGCTCGGCCGCCGGGGCCTGCGCCGTCTCCGGAGCGGTCACCACGATCGGGGTGGCCTCCGGCGCCCCGGCCGGGGCCTCGGCGCGCTTGCGGGTCCGGCGGGCCCGGACCGGCTTCTCGGCGGCGGGCTCGGCCGCCGGCTCCACGGCCGGAGCCGGGGTGGCCGCGGCGGTCGGCGTCTCGGCCGGCAGCACCGTCTCGGCCGCCTCGGCGGCCGCACCCTGCGGGGTGCCCGCCGGGCGGGACACCGCGCGGCGACGACGGCGCGGCGGCGCGGCGGACGCGCCCTCGCCACCGGTCGCGGCGGTTTCGTTCTGGTCCGTGGCCGCAGTCTGCTGCGGATCGGTGTTATCGAGCATGCGGGTGGATCTCCCGTCAGGCCCCCGGGCTCCACATCCGGGCACGGCACGGCACCGCTGGGCGGCCGGCATCGCGACGATGCCCGGACCGGACCCTTTTGACGGTGCCGCCGCGCGGACGCGACGCCGCACAGGGGCTCGTAGTCTCGCTCGGCGCCCCGCGCTCGGCGGGGTGTCGAAAGTCTTCTGGTTCTGACCAGTCTTCTGAGGTTTTCCCAAGCTGCGCCGTCCCCCAACCCCGGGTGGCTCCCGGACGGGGTCCCGGACCGGCCGACCTTCCTGGTCGGCAGGCCCCGGGTGGCAGGCCTGTGCTGCGACGACGCTCGCTCCCCTGGGGAGCCGCGGGAACCCTGGAGGACCGTCGGGTCCAGTGAGGCACTGGACCCGGCCTCCCCCCGCTAGGCGGACGCGGTAGCGTGCGGCCCCACGGCCGGCTCCGAGCCGACCGGGGCCGCCGCGCGGTCGAGCGCCAGCGGGTCGGTCACCGTGCCGGTCTCCTCGTCGAGCGGCCCCTGCGCCAGCCTGGTCACCTCTGCGGGGACCGGCGGCGCCAGGTCGGCCGTCGCACGGAGACCGGACAATACGTCGTCGGGTCGTACGGCGGGTGTGGCGTGTCGTACTACCAGGCGCAGTATCGCACAGGGACGGCCGGTCCGAACATCGCGGTCGGTTCCGGGCCCGGCGTCCGCACCGGCCTCGACCTGGGCCGGGACGGCTTCAAGCGCCGCCACCGCGCCCCGCGCGTCGAAGACCCGCAGGCCGTTCTTGGTGCGGCGCTCGACCTCGACCCGCTCGGCGGCGAGGAAGCGCGCGACCGCCTCGGCGGCCACGTCGGGCTCCACGCCGTCCAGTCGGAGCAGCCACTCGGAGGCCTCCAGGCGCTCCACGAAGTTCGGCGTCCGGACCTCGACCGCGTCGATCACGTCCAGGCCGGCCGGCAGCGACTCGTCCAGCTGCGCCCGCAGCTGCTCGGGGTCGCGGACCGCGGCCAGGCCGATCTCCAGGTACTCCGCCTCGCTCGCCACCCCGGTCGGGGCCGCGTTGGCGTAGGAGACCTTCGGGTGCGGGGTGAAGCCGGCCGAGTAGGCCATCGGAACGGCGGACCGGCGCAGGGCGCGCTCGAAGGCGCGCTGGAAGTCGCGGTGGCTGGTGAAGCGGAGCCGGCCGCGCTTGGTGTAGCGGAGACGAATCCGCTGCACCGTCGGCGCGGGCGGCGGACCGTCGGGCGTACGGCGTGCCAGGGTCGCTCAGTCCTTAGTCAGTTGTCCCCGTCCGGTGCGGCGTCTTCCCGCCACTGTCCGGACTCTGTCACCTCAAAGGGTACGCGCCCCGCGCTCCCCCTCGCTCCGCCCCTGGTCAGCCTCCGCTCCACCGCACGCCGCGACCCCCGGCCGGACCGTTCCGGCCGGGGGTCGCGGGATGGGGGACGCGCTACTTGTTGACCACCGTCAGGGGGAGCATCTTCTTGCCGGTGGGGCCGATCTGGATGCTGGTGTCCATCTGCGGGCACACGCCGCAGTCGAAGCACGGGGTCCAGCGGCAGTCGTCGACCTCGACCTCCTCCAGGGCGTCCTGCCAGTCCTCCCAGAGCCAGTCCTTGTCGAGGCCGCTGTCCAGGTGGTCCCAGGGCAGCACCTCCTCGTAGGTGCGCTCGCGGGTGGTGTACCAGTCGACGTCGACGCCGGTGCCGGACAGGCCCTTGTCGGCGCAGGCCATCCAGCGGTCGTACGAGAAGTACTCGCGCCAGCCGTCGAAGCGGCCGCCGTCCTCGTAGACCGCGCGGATGATCGCGCCGACCCGGCGGTCGCCGCGGGAGAGCAGGCCCTCGACGATGCCCGGCTTGCCGTCGTGGTAGCGGTAGCCGATGTTCTTGCCGTACTTGCGGTCGCCGCGGATCGAGTCGCGCAGCTTGGCCAGGCGGGCGTCGGTGTCCTCGGCGGACAGCTGCGGGGCCCACTGGAACGGGGTGTGCGGCTTGGGCACGAACCCGCCGATGGAGACGGTGCAGCGGATGTCGTTCTGGCCGGTGACCTCGCGGCCCTTCTGGATGACGTTCTTCGCCATCTCGCCGATCTGGAGCACGTCCTCGTCGGTCTCGGTCGGCAGGCCGCACATGAAGTACAGCTTCACCTGGCGCCAGCCGTTGCCGTACGCGGTGGCGACGGTGCGGATCAGGTCCTCCTCCGACACCATCTTGTTGATCACCTTGCGCATGCGCTCGCTGCCGCCCTCGGGGGCGAAGGTGAGGCCCGAGCGGCGCCCGTTGCGGGACAGCTCGTTGGCGAGGTCGATGTTGAAGGCGTCGACGCGGGTGGACGGCAGCGACAGGCCGATCTTGTCCTCGGTGTACCGGTCCGCCAGGCCCTTGGCGATGTCGCCGATCTCGGTGTGGTCGGCGCTGGACAGCGACAGCAGGCCGACCTCCTCGAAGCCGGTCGCCTTCAGCCCGCGCTCCACCATCTCGCCGATGCCGGTGATGCTTCGCTCCCGCACGGGGCGCGTGATCATGCCGGCCTGGCAGAAGCGGCAGCCGCGGGTGCAGCCGCGGAAGATCTCCACGGACATCCGCTCGTGCACCGTCTCCGCGAGCGGGACGAGCGGCTGCTTCGGGTACGGCCACTCGTCCAGGTCCATCACGGTGTGCTTGGACACCCGCCACGGCACGCCCGGGGCGTTCGGCACGACGCGGCCGATCCGGCCGTCGGCCAGGTACTCCACGTCGTAGAACTTCGGGACGTACACCCCGCCGGTACGGGCCAGGCGCAGCAGCAGCTCGTCCCGGCCGCCCGGGCGGCCCTCGGCCTTCCAGGCGCGGATGATCTCCGTGATGTCGAGGACGGCCTGCTCGCCGTCGCCGACCACGGCGCAGTCGATGAAGTCGGCGATCGGCTCCGGGTTGAAGGCCGCGTGGCCGCCGGCCAGGACGATCGGGTCCTCGTCGGTGCGGGCCGCGGCCTCCAGCGGGATGCCGGCCAGGTCGAGCGCCGTGAGCATGTTGGTGTAGCCGAGCTCGGTGGAGAACGACAGCCCGAACACGTCGAAGGCCTTCACCGGGCGGTGGGCGTCCACGGTGAACTGGGGGACGTCGTGCTCGCGCATCAGCGCCTCGAGGTCCGGCCAGACGCTGTAGGTGCGCTCGGCGAGCACGCCCTCGCGCTCGTTCAGCACCTCGTAGAGGATCATGACGCCCTGGTTGGGCAGGCCGACCTCGTAGGCGTCGGGGTACATCAACGCCCAACGGACGTCGCAGGCGTCCCAGTCCTTGACGGTCGAGTTGAGCTCGCCGCCGACGTACTGGATCGGCTTCTGGACGTGCGGGAGGAGGGCCTCCAGGCGTGGGAAGACCGATTCGACAGTCATGTACTAGGAACCCTTACGACGTGATTCGGTGCCGCTGGCCGGCACGGGAGGGGTGACCCTCAAGGGTAGCCCAATCCGGGGAACGGACCGTCTGCCCCGGATCACGGGCCCCGCGTGCTCCGGCGCCTCCCGGACGGCCGGTGTCCGCCCGTGCCCGCCGCCGTCCGCCGGCACCCGCCGGTGCCCGCCCCGGCACGCGCAGTGCGCGCCCGCCGGCCGGTGCCGTCCGCCGTTGACACGCCCGGAAGGGCCGTGCGGTACTGACAGGGCTCCGCCAAAGAGATCTGCCCCCCTTCCGGACAAGGAAGTTGAGTCGTACGCTCGGCCCTCTCGGTTTTCCGGCCGGCGCGACCCTCCCTCACCACGGGCCGCTCCGGCACGGCCCTGTCCGCCCCCGCCAGGCCCCGTCCCGGCTCCGCTCGGCCCCCGTCCCGGCCCGCGCGGTGCTCCCGCCCCGTTCCCGTTCCCGTCCCCGTCCCCCGCCCGCACGCCGTGCCCGGCGGCGCACCCGCACGCCCGCGCCCCGGCGGCCGTACGACCGGCGCTAGGAGAACCATGACCGACACCGGTCGGCGGATCCGCCCCCTCCGGCCCCTCGACAACCGGCCGGCCCGCTACCCCACGCCCGCCCAGGCCGAGTCCGCCGCCCGCCGGCTCGCCCTGCGGCACCCGGACCGCTGCCGGCTGCGCGAGGTGGGCCGCTCCCGGGCCGGACGCCCGCTGATGCTGCTCTCCGTGGACCGCGGGCCGCGCGCGGTGCTGGTGGTCGGCGGCCCGCACCCCAACGAGCCGATCGGCACCGCCGGGACCGTCCGGCTCGCCGAGGTGCTGCTGGACCGTCCCGCCTGCCCCGGCGTCTCCTGGCACCTGCTGCTCTGCCTCGACCCGGACGGTGCCGCGCTCAACGCCGGCTGGCTGGACGGCCCGCTCACCATGCGGCGCCACTACGAGCACTTCTTCCGCCCCTCCTTCGAGGAGCAGCCCGAACTGCTGCCCGCCCCCGGCTCCGGCCGCCCGCCGATGCCGGAGAGCCTCGCGCTGACCGGCCTGATCGACGAGCTGCACCCCTTCCTCCAGTGCTCGCTGCACGGGGTGGACTTCGGCGGCGCGTTCGTCCAGCTCACCCGCCCGGTCCGGGGCCTGGCCGGGCGCTTCGCGCGCTCCGCGGAACGGGCCGGCGTCCCGCTCGACGTGGACTCCTACGACGCGATCGGCTGGGCCAGCCCGGACCCGGGCACCTATCTGATGCCGGCCCCGGGCACCGGGGGTTCCCGGGCCCTGCCGGACGAGCCGGAGCTGTCCACCTGGTCGTACGCGGCCCGGTACGGCGCGGTCAGCGCGGTGCTGGAGGTCCCGATGTGGGCCGTCGACGCGGTCGGCGACGCCCGTCCCCACCCGGCCGGGGCGCAGACCCTCGCCGCGGCCGCCCGCGACCTCACCGCGCGCGCCGAAGAGCTCGCCGCCCTGCTCCCGGGCGTCGCCGCGCACCAGTACGAGGCCTACGGCCACGAGGCGTTCGGCCCGCTGCTGCGCACCGTCGAGCTCAGCCTGGCGGCCGCCCCGCGGGTGGCCGAGGAGTGGCTGGAGCGCTGGGGCTCCGAGCCGCTCACCGCCTCCCGGGTGACCACCGCCGGCCTGGTCGCGGCCCGCGTGCCGCTGCGGGTCGCGTCGGTCCTGCTGCGGCTGCTCGCCGACGCCCGCGACCCCGCCGCCGAGGCCGCCCGCGACCGCGCCCGCGCCGTCGTCACCGACAGCCTCGACCGGCTGCGCCACCGCTTCGGCGCCCGCTGGGTCCCCGTCCAGGAGCAACTCGCCCACCAGACGCGGGCCGTCCTCACCACCGCCGACTGCCTGCTCTAGGCCGCCCGGCCCGGTTCCGCCGGCCCGGTTCCGCCGAGCGGCCTCGCGCAGGGCCGCGGTACGCGGAACCCGCACCGCGGAATCCGCGTGCCGGGCGCGGGTGTTGGGGCGGGTGACGGGATGTGGGCGGCGGTGGCGGTGGAGGGTGGGGCGGGTGGCGGGGAATTCGGGGGAGGCCGGGGGACGCTCGGTGGCCGGGCGGGTGTTCTCGGTGCTGGAGGCGTTCGACGGGGAGCGGGAGTCGCTGCGGCTGGCCGAGATCGCGCGGCAGACCGGGCTGCCGGCGCCGACGGCGCTGCGGATGGTGCGTGAGCTGGTCGCCTGGGGCGCGCTGGAGCGGCAGCGGGACGGCGGGTACCGGCTGGGGCGGCGGCTGTGGGCGCTGGGGTCGTTGGCGCCGTGCCTGCGCCGCATCCGGGAGCTGGCGCAGCCGGCCCTGCGGGAGCTGCACGAGCGGACCGGGCAGACCGCGCTGGTGGCGGCGCTGGACGGCCGTTCGGCGCTGCTGCTGGACCGGCTGCCGAGTGCGGCGGCGCAGTCCTCGCCGTTCCAGGTGCGGGTGGGCGGGCGGATGGACCTGCACGCCACGGCGGTGGGCCGGGTGCTGCTGGCGCACGCGCCGGAGGCGCTGGTCCGGGAGGTGGTGGCGGGTCTGTCGGCGGCGGGCGCGCGGCACACCCGGTACACGGTGGTGGCGCCGGGCCGGCTGGGCCGGGAGCTGGCGGCGGTGCGGCGCGGGGGCGTGGGGTACGCGCGTCGGGAGATGCAGCCGGCGTACGGGGCGGTGGCGGTGCCGGTGTTCCATCCGGACGGTTCGCTGCTGGCCGCGCTGGGGCTGGTGGTGGCCTCGCCGGTGGATCCGGCCCGGTACGAGGGGCGGTTGCGCGAGGCGGGGCGGCTGATGGCGGCCGAGGTCGCGCGTTCGGTGGCCGCGGAGGGGGCGCACCCCGCCGGATGACACGCCCCCGAAGGGGGTCTTCCCCCGGGTGACGCGCCCCGCCGGACGGCGTCTTCCACTGGGTGGAACGCCGCGGTGGCCAGGAACCGCCGGTAGCGGGCACCCTGGTGCGCGAAACGGGCGAACGCGCAGGCATCGGAGGCCGCAGTGCACAGCAGCGGTGGCAGGACACCGGCCGCGCGGGGCCTCGCCCCGTCGGCGGGTGGTCCGGGCAGCCGTGGCCGATGTCGCGCCCTCGACCGCGCCCGTGGCACCGGTGTGCCCGGCGCCCCCTGCCGCACCTCGGCCTGACGCGCCTCGGCCCGACGCCCGGGCGAGGCCCGGCAGCGGATCCGACGCGGGATCCGACGCAGGATCCGCCCCATCTCTCTCCTCTCCCCCTTCCCCCGCCGTGCGCGCCCGCGCCCGGCGGCGGTCCCGTACGCCCTCCACCGGCACCACCAAGGAGTCACCCATGCCCAGCAGACCCGTGCCCGCCGCCCGGCGCGTCCGCCGTCCGTTCGTCGTCCCCTCGTCCGTGCCCGCCGCCGGTCTGGCGGCCGTCCTGCTCGCCGGCTGCTCCTCGGCGGGCCCGGCCGGGCCGGGGGCGGGCGCCGAGGGGGCCCCGGTGCGCGGCGGCACCCTGAAGTACGCGGTGGCGGTCGGCACGTCCGGCCTGGACCCGCACGTCAGCCCGGGCGACGTGACGGCGGTGATCCAGCGCAACGTCTTCGACTCGCTGGTGTACCTGGACGACAAGGGCGCCTTCCACCCGTGGCTGGCGAAGTCCTGGCAGATCTCGCCGGACGCCCGGACGTACACCTTCCAGCTGCGCGAGGGCGTCACCTTCCACGACGGCACGGTCTTCGACGCGGCCGCGGTGAAGGCCAACCTGGACCACGTCAAGGACCCGAGGACCAAGTCGCTGTACGCGGCCAGCCTGCTCGGCCCGTACACCGGGACGGAGGTGGTGGACCCGCACACCGTCCGGGTGTCCTTCGCCGAGCCGTACGTGCCGTTCCTGCAGGCGGTCGCCACCCCGTACCTGGGCATCGCCTCGCCGAAGTCGCTGGCGGAGAAGGCGGACCAGCTGTGCGCGGGCGGCGAGAACTCGGTGGGCACCGGGCCGTTCAAGGAGACCGAGTACGTCAAGAACGACCACGTCGAGTTCAAGCGCAACGACGCCTACGCCTGGGCCCCGGAGGGCGCCGCGAACCAGGGCGCGCCGTACCTGGACGGGCTGACGATCCGCTTCCTGCCCGAGGACTCGGTCCGCAGCGGCGCGCTGACCAGCCGCCAGGTGGACGCGGCCACGCTACCGGTCACCGCGGTGCGCACGGTGCGGGCGGCCACCGGCATCGAGGTGAACCGCACGCAGAACCCCGGCGTGGTCTACTCGCTGTTCCTGAACACCACCCGGGGGCCGCTGCAGGACGAGCGGGTGCGCCGGGCCGTCCAGCGGTCGGTGGACGTGGACGCGCTGGTCAAGAGCATCTACTTCGGCGAGTACGAGCGCGCCTGGAGCCCACTGAGCCCGACCACCCCGGCGGCGTACGAGGCCGGGCTGAAGGACGCGCTGCCGCACGACCCGGCGGCGGCCGGCAAGCTGCTGGACGAGGCCGGCTGGAGCGCCAGGGACGCGGACGGCTACCGGGTGAAGGACGGCAAGCGGCTGACCCTGCACTGGCCGTACATCGCCTCGCTGGTGCGCGACCAGCGCGACACCCTGGCGGCGGGCATCCAGGCGGACCTGAAGAAGGCCGGGGTCGAGCTGGTCCGCGACTCGATCGACAACGGCACCTACTTCAAGATCTACGCGAGCGGCGACTACGACCTGTGGGACAACTCCTGGGTGCGGGCCGACCCGGCGATCCTGGCGGGCTTCTACCTCTCCTCCAACACTCCGGCGGCCGGCGGCCAGAACGTGTCGCTCAGCAAGGACCCGGAGCTCGACGGCTGGCTGACGGCGGGCGCGGCGACCACCGATCCGGCCGCCCGCAAGGCCGACTACACCAAGGCCGAGCGGTGGGCGGTGGAGCACGGCACGGTGCTGCCGCTGTACGTGACCACCAATCTGATCGGGCACACCCAGCTCGTCCGGGGCCTGGTGTCCGACGCGAACGCGTGGCCGCAGTTCGCCGGCGTCTGGAAGAACAAGTGACACGGGTCGCGCGCGCGGTGCTGCACCGGCTGGGCGGTGCGGTCCTGGTGCTCTGGGGCGCGGCCACCCTGGGGTTCCTGGCGCTGCACCTGGTGCCCGGCGACCCGGTGTCGACCCTGCTCGGCGGCTCGGTGACCACCGGTTCGGCGGCCGTCCGGGCCGAGATCACCCGGGAGTTCGGGCTGGACCGCCCGCTGTTCGAGCAGTACCTGACCTTCCTGGGCCGGCTGCTGGGCGGCGACCTCGGCCGCTCCTACCAGCAGCAGCAGCCGGTGAGCCGGATCATCGGCGAGCAGCTCGGCCCGACCGCGGGGCTCGCGCTGACGGCGTTCGGGCTGATCCTGGTGTTCGCCCTGGTGTCCGCGGTGACCACGGCCGGGCGGCGACGGGCGGTGCGCGGCGCGGCCTCCGGGGCGGAGCTGCTGGCGATCTCCACCCCGCCGTTCTGGCTGGGGGTCCTGCTGCTCACGCTGTTCTCCTTCCACCTGCGGCTGTTCCCGGTCGCCGGGGCGGAGGGCTGGCAGTCGCTGGTGCTGCCGGCGGTGACCCTGGCGGTGCCGTTCGGCTCGCTGCTCTCGCAGGTGCTGCGGGAGGGGCTGGAGTCGGCGCTGCACGAGCCGTTCGCACTGACCGCCCGTTCGCGCGGGATCGGCCCGCTGGCGCTGCGCGGCCGGCACGCGCTGCGGCACGCGCTGGTGCCGGCGGTCACGCTGGGCGGCTGGCTGGTGGGCGGGCTGCTGGGCGGGACGGTCCTGGTGGAGACGGTGTTCGCCCGGCCGGGTCTGGGCCGGGTGGCGCTGGACGCGGTCACCGGGCACGACCTGCCGGTGGTGATCGGGCTGATCCTGCTGTCCGCCGCGGTCTACCTGGTGGTGAACACCGCGGTGGACGCGCTCTATCTGCTGATCGACCCCCGGCTGCGCGGCGCCGGCCGGGTGCGGGAGGTGGCGGCATGACCGGCCCCGTCGCCCCCGGCATCGCTCCCGCCCCCGACGCCGACGCCGCGCCGGCCGCCGGGCCCGCCGCCCGGGCGGTCCGCTCGGGCGGCGGGCGGGCGGCCCGGGTGCGGCCCGGAGTGCTGCTCGCCGCGCTGGTCCTGGCGGCGGCGGTGGTGGCCTGCGCCTGGCCCGCCCTGCTCGCGCACGCCGACCCGACGGCGGCCGACCCGGTCGCCGCGCTCACCCCGCCGGGGGCAGAACACTGGCTGGGCACCGACCAGTTGGGCCGGGACGTGTACGCCCGGGTGGTGCACGGCGCCCGGTACTCGCTGCTGATCGGGCTCGGCGCGACGGCGCTGTCGGTCCTGGCGGGTCTGCTGGTCGGCCTGCCGGCCGCGCTGTCCGGACGGATCGGCGACCAGGTGGCGATGCGCGCGGTGGACGTCCTCCTGGCGCTGCCCGAACTGCTGCTCGCGCTGCTGGTGATCGCGGTGGTCGGTCCGGGCACCGGCAACGCGCTGCTGGCCATCGCGATCGCGGCCACCCCCGGGTTCGCCCGGCTGGTGCGCGGGCAGGCGATGGTGGTGCGCGGCTCGGAGTACGTGCGCGCCGCGACGGCCCTGGGGGTGCCCCGGGCGGCCGTGGTGCTGCGGCACGTGCTGCCGAACACCCTGGGGCCGCTGACGGTGCCCGCCACGCTGGCCGTCGGCACCGCCGTGGTCTCGGGCTCGGCGCTCAGCTTCCTCGGGCTGGGGCCCAAGGCGCCCGCCCCGGAGTGGGGGGCGATGCTCTCCCAGGGGCGCGACTTCCTGTCCACCGCCTGGTGGATCGCGGTGTTCCCGGGGGCCGCCATCACCGCCGTGGTGGTCGCGATCACCGTGCTCGGCCGTCAGTTGCACCGCCGCCTGGAAGGACGGACGCCATGAGCCCGATCGTCGAACTGGAGGGCCTGAGCGTCGAGTTCGGCCACGGCAGGCAGCGGACCACGGCGGTGGCCGGGGTGTCGCTGTCGCTGTCGGCGGGCGAGTGCCTGGCGCTGGTCGGGGAGTCCGGCTCGGGCAAGAGCGTCACGGCCCGGACGCTGGTCGGACTGACCGCGCCCGGTGCCGCCGTCCGGGCCGAGCGCTTCCTGGTCGAGGGCCGGGACGCCGCCGCCTTCGGCGAGCGGGAGTGGCGCCGGGTGCGCGGTCGCACCGTCGCACTGGTGCTCCAGGACGCGCTGTCCGCACTGGACCCGCTGCGCCGGGTGGGCACCGAGGTGGGCGAGCCCCTGCTCGCCCACCGGGTGCTGCCGAAGGCCGAGGTGCCGGACCGGGTCGAGGAGCTGCTGCGCGACGTCGGGGTTCCGGAGCCGGCCGAACGGGCCCGGCAGTACCCCCACCAGCTCTCCGGCGGGCTGCGTCAGCGGGCGCTGATCGCCTCCGCGCTGGCGGCGGGGCCGCGGGTGCTGGTCGCGGACGAGCCGACCACCGCGCTGGACGTCACGGTGCAGGCCCAAGTGCTCGATCTGCTCGGCGAGTTGAAGGCCGAGGGGACGGCCCTGCTGCTGATCAGCCACGACCTGGCGGTGGTGGCCCGGCTGGCGGACCGGATCGCGGTGATGAAGGACGGCCGGATCGTGGAGAGCGGACCGGCCGACCGGGTGCTGGGTTCACCCGAGCACCCGTACACCCGGATGCTGCTGGCGGCCGCGCCCGATCCGGACCGGCCGGGGCCGGCCCCGGCGGCCGACGCGCAGGAGCGGAAGCAGGAACAGGACCAGGAGCAGAAGCAGGACCGGCTCCTCACCGCCAGGGGCCTGGTGAAGCGCTACCGCAGCCCGGACGGCGGCCTGCGGGAGGCGGTCGCCGACGTGTCGTTCGCGCTCGCGCCCGGCGAGACCCTGGGCATCGTCGGCGAGTCCGGCTCCGGCAAGAGCACCACCGCCCAGCTGGTGATGGGCATGCTGGCCCCGGACGCCGGGGAGGTGCTGCTGGACGGCCGCCCGTGGAGCGCGCTGCCCGAGCGCGAGCGCCGTCCGGCCCGGGCCGCCGTGCAACTGGTCCACCAGGACCCGCTGGCCTCCTTCGATCCGCGCTTCACCGTCCGGCGGATCCTGGCCGAGGCGCTGGCGGTCGCCGGGGTGGCCCGCGGCGCGGCGCGGCGGGAGCGGGCGGTCGGACTGCTGACCCAGGTGGGCCTCGGCGAGCAGCACCTGGAGCGGCGGCCGCGCTCGCTGTCCGGCGGGCAGCGCCAGCGGGTGGCGATCGCCCGGGCGCTGGCCACCGGGCCGCGGCTGCTGGTCTGCGACGAGCCGGTGTCGGCACTGGACGTCTCGGTGCAGGCGCAGGTGCTGGAGCTGCTGGCCCGGCTGCGGGCCGAGCTGGGCCTGGCGATGCTGTTCATCTCGCACGACCTCGCGGTGGTGCGCCAGGTGAGCGACCGGGTGCTGGTGATGAAGGACGGCCGGGCGGTCGAGTACGGCCCGGCCGAGCGGGTGTTCCGCTCCCCCGAGCACCCGTACACCCGGCAGCTGCTGGCGGCCGTGCCCCGGCTGCCCGCACGGACCGCTGCGGTCTGACGGGCCCCGGCAGACGGCGGTGCCCCGGCGGGAACGTCCCGTCGGGGCACCGGCGGAACGGAGCGGACGCCAACCCGGCCGGGTGCGACGTCAGCCCGGCCGGGTGCGACCGTCGGCCCGGCAAGAGCCGGACGCCGGGCGGGCAGGAGCCGGGCGTCAGCCCGGCAGGAACCGCCGGAGGATCGGCGCGGCCCGGTCGGCGAGGTCGTGCTCGCCGTCCGGGGTCGGGTGCAGCCCGTCCGCGTAGACCCGGTCGGCCTCGGCGATGGGCAGCACCTCGCGGCCGTCGACCAGGTGCAGCCGCCGGTCGCCGAGCCGCTGGAGCACCCGGACCGCCTCGCCGGTCAGCTCCCGGATGCCCTCCAGGGTGAGCCCGGCGGCGTTGACCGCTTTCTCCCGCTCCACCGAGGGCAGCGCGGCGATCACCGCGATCGGGGTGTCGGGGTGGCCGTCGCGGACGGTCTCGACGAAGCCGCACACCGCCGAGCCCCAGCTGCGCGCGGTGAACACGCTGCGGATGTAGGCGTTGGTGCCGATCTCCAGGGTGATCAGCTCGGCCGGGGTGTCCCGCAGGACGCGGGCGACCAGCGGGTCCAGGTACGCCTCCCCGGCGAAGCCGAGGTTGCGCAGCCGCCAGCCGTGCCGGACGGCCACCAGGGAGACCCAGCTCTCGGACGGGCCGTGCGGGAACATCGCGTGGGTGAGCGAGCTGCCGTACGCGATCCAGCGCGGGCCGGTGCGTTCGAGCGGCTCCAGCACCCGGTGGCCGTGCAGCGAGAGCCGGCCGATCCAGGTGCGGCTGAGGTGCGGCAGCCAGATCTCCACCTCGGCCGGGCCGTTCGCGCCGGCGGGCAGCGGCAGGGCGAGCCGGTGGCGGCCGGGCACCGGGTGCCACCGGTGGGCGACGACGCCGTCCACCACCACGTCCAACGGCGCGCTGCCGGGTTCGGCGTCCAGTTCCAGGACCAGTTCGACGGCGTCGGTGCGCAGGCCGAAGCGGGCGCCGGCCGGGAGTCGGGCGAGGCGGGCGAAGTCGGCGGAGAGGGTGGTCGCCACCCGGTCCAGCGGCAGGCGCAGCGGGATCCAGCGGTCCTCGTGCCGGGCCAGGCCGCTGATGCCGTCCCAGGAGAGCCGGGGGTCGTCCGGGGTGAGGCGTTCGACGGCGGTGGCGGCGGTGGCGGCGGTGGCGGCGGCGGGCCGGGTGGCGGTCACGCCCGGCCCTCCTGGAGATCGGCGGCCAGGGCCTGCGCCTCGGCGGGCGCATCCTCGGCGGGCGGCGCCTGCGCGGCGTCCCCGCCCTTCGGCGCGCCCAGCCCGAGGGCGGCGGCGACCAGCCCGACGGCCGAGAAGAGCGCGGCGACCAGGAAGGCCCAGTGGTACGCGGAGAGCGAGGGCGAGGCGCCGCCGACGCCGGTGAGCACCGCCGCGCCGACGGCGACGCCGATGCCGCCGCCGAGCTGGAGGGCGGCGGTGACCAGCGCGGTGGCCAGCCCCTGGTCCTCGTTCTTCACGCCGCCGACCGCGGCGATGTTGAAGGCGAGGAAGCTGGTGCCGTTGCCGAGCCCGTGCACGATCAGCGCGGGCAGCAGGACGCTCAGGTAGTTGCTGTCGGTGCCGGTGCGCAGGAACAGCAGGATGCCGCCGCCCTGGAGGAGCAGGCCGAGGACGGCCGCCGGGCGCAGCCCGGAGCGGTTGATCAGCTTGGGCGCGAGGTTGACGGCGAGCAGGATCGCGGCGGCCATCGGGACGATCGCCAGGCCCGCCTGGAGGGCGCTGTAGCCGAGCACCTGCTGGAGGTAGAGCAGGGCGATGAACTGCCAGCCGATGGTGGCGCAGGCCCAGACCAGGCCGACGGTGTTGGCGGTGGACAGGGTGCGCGAGCGGAAGATCCGCAGTGGCAGCAGCGGGTCGGTGCGGCGCTGCTGGATGACCACGAAGACGACCAGCAGCACGACGGCGGCGATCAGCGAGCCGAGGGTGGCGGCGGAGCCCCAGCCGGCTTCGGGGGCGCGGACGAGTCCGAGGACGAGCAGCAGGACGCCGGCGGTGGCGGTGAGCGCGCCGGCCGCGTCGAAGCCGGGCCGTTCGCCGGTGCGCGCCTGGTCGGGGGCGACGGCGTAGTTGGTGACGGCGAGGACGAGCGAGGCGACGACGAAGGGGACGAAGAAGATGAGCCGCCAGTGCACTTCGGTCAGGACGCCGGAGAACACCAGGCCGGCCGCGTAGCCGCTGGCGCCGGTGAGGGAGAAGATGCCCATCGCGCGGGTGCGCTCGGGGCCCTCCTTGAACGTGGTGGTGATGATCGACATCGCCGCGGGGGCGATGAAGGCGGCGGCGACGCCCTTGATGACGCGGCTGACGACCAGCAGGGTGCCGTCGGAGACGAGCCCGCCGGCGAGGCTGACGAGGGCGAACACGGCGGTGGCCCAGAAGAACAGCCGGCGCCGGCCGAAGAGGTCGGCGGCTCGGCCGCCGAGCAGCAGGAAGCCGCCGTAGGCGACGGCGTAGCCGGAGATGATCCACTGCAGCGTCTCCGGCCCGAGGCCGAGGTCCTGCTTGATCTCCGGCAGGGCGACACCCATCAGGGAGACGTCCATCGAGTCGAGGAAGAGCTGGGCGCAGAGCACCAGGAGTGCCAACCCCTTGTGCGCGCCGAGGGTGCGGGGCGCCGTGTCCGGCATCGGCCCTCTCCCAATCCATCTGGCAGACAATCGTCTGCATCTCAATCAAGTGGGCTGAACGTAGCAGTCAAATCATCTAGCGTCAAACAATCTCCGCGCCACGCGACCCCCAACACCCCTTGCGTCCCCGCGAGTTGACTTCCTATTGTTTGATAATTGCCGAACCTTAGAAATATCGGCCCTACCCACGGGGGAGTTGCCCACCCATGCCCGAATCCGTCAGACGTCCCCGCCTGCCCTCGCTCACCGGCGTCAGATTCCTGATCGTGGTCCCGGTCTTCGCCTTCCACGCGGACATGGAGAAACCGTTCGGCGACGCGGGGGTCGCCGACGCCTACGCCTGGCTCGTCGCCAACGGCGCCTGGACCGCGATCAGCTGCTTCTTCGTCCTCAGCGGCTTCGTGATCACCTGGGGCTCACGCCCCGACCACAGTGCCCGCGGCTTCTGGCGCCGCCGGGCCGCCAAGATCTACCCACTGCACGTGCTCACCTGGGCCGCCGCACTGGTGCTGCTCGCCGTGGCCGGCCACGCCGCGACCGCCCGCCAGGCCGTTCCCAACCTGTTCCTGGTGCACACCTGGAACCCGGACCGCGAGGTCTTCTCCAGCCTCAACGACGTCAGTTGGTCGATCTCCTGCGAGATCTTCTTCTACGCCGCCTTCCCGCTGCTGGTGCACTGGATCCGGAAGATCCGCCCCGAACGGCTCTGGGCCTGGACCGCCGGGGTGATCGCCGCGGTCCTGCTCGTCCCGGCCGCCTCCGCCCTGCTGCCGGACCGTCCGCCGCTGCCCTTCGGCTCCGGCTCGGTGTGGCAGTTCTGGTTCGTCTACGTGTTCCCGCCGGTGCGGCTGCTGGAGTTCGTGCTGGGCATCCTGCTCGCCCGGATCGTCCTCACCGGCCGCCGGCTGCCGATCGGCGCCCTGCCCGCCGCCCTGCTCCTGATCCCGGCCCAACTCCTGGCCAAGCAGCTGCCGTTCCTGTGGGGGCTGACCACCCCCGCGATCGTCCCGATCGCCCTGCTGCTGCCCGCGCTCGCCGCCCGGGACGTGGCCGGCCGGCGCTCCTTCCTCACCTCCCGGCCGCTGGTCACCCTCGGCAGCTGGACCTTCGCCTTCTACCTGGTCCACCGGCTGATCCTGGACCACGGCCACCGCGCCCTCGGCGCCGGACGGACCTTCACCACCCCGGTCGCCGCCGCGCTGCTGCTCGGCGCGTTCACCGCCGCCTGGCTGCTCGCCGGGCTCCTGCACCGGTACGTCGAGCTCCCGGCCGTACGGCTGCTCGCCGCACCCCGCCGGCGCCCCACCGGCGCCACGCCCCCGAGCCCCCCGAGCGGCCCGGCGCCCACCCCCGACCCGGACACCGGCCGCCTGACCGAAGCCCCGACCACCTGATCACGCGCCCGCACCCGCACCCCGACCGGAACCACGACCGGAACCACGACCGCCGGACCACGACCCCGGCGATCCCACCGAGAGGCAGACCGATGACCGACCAGGACCTCACCGCCTACCCCCTTCCGCTCTCCCCCTACGGCGAGCCGCCCGCCGAGTTCGCCGAACTGCGCGCCAAGTGCCCGGTCAGCCGGGTCCGGCTGCCCAGCGGCGACCAGGCCTGGCTGGTCACCGGCTACGACGAGGTCGTCTCCGCGCTCTCCGACCAGCGGCTGTCCCGGGCCGCGCTGCGCGAGCCGGGCGCCGTACGCACCGTCTCCGGCGAGGACTTCTCCGACAACCCGTACAACCTGCTCAACCAGGAGGGCCCCGACCACGCCCGGCTGCGCCGGCTGATCTCCCCCGCCTTCACCCCGCGCAAGGCCGAGCGCTGGCGCTCCCGGGTGGTCGAGATCGCCGACGAGCTCATCGACCGCCTGGTCGAAGGTCCCCGACCGGCCGACCTGCACCACGACTTCGCCGCCGTGCTGCCGGTCTGGGTGATCTGCGAGATGGTCGGCGCCCCGGTCGAGGACCGCCCGCTGCTCCAGCAGTGGACCGACCGGCTGGTCTCCATCACCGCCCACACCCCCGAGGAGCGGCTCGCCGCCCGCCAGGAGTCCGCCGCGTACGTCGCCGGGCTGGTCGCCGAACGCCGCGCGAACCCCGGCGAGGACCTGCTCTCCACCCTCATCTCGGCCCGCGACGACGAGGACCGCCTCGACGAGCGCGAGCTGGTCTGGCTCGGCATCAACCTGCTGGTCGCCGGCCACGACACCACCGTCAGCGCGGTCTCCCGGGCGCTGTACCAGCTGCTGCGCCACCCCGACCAGTGGCGGCTGCTCACCGAGCGCCCCGACCTGCTGGACAACGCGACCGAGGAACTCCTGCGCTACGCCCCGCCGTCCGAGATCGGCTTCATGCGGGTCGCCACCGAGGACCTGGAGCTGGCCGGCACCCCGGTCGCCAAGGGCGAGGGCGTCATCCCGGTGATGCACGCGGCCGGCCGCGACATCCGCCGGGTGGACGACCCCGAGCGGCTCGACCTCACCCGCGCCGACCCCAAGCACGTCGCCTTCGGCCACGGCGCCCACTACTGCCCCGGCGCGGGCGTCGCCCGGATGGAGCTCCAGGTCGCCTTCGGCACCCTGGCCCGCCGGCTGCCCTCGCTGCGGCTCGCGGTGCCCGCCGAGGAGGTCGAGTGGCTCGGCGGCCTGCTGACACTGCGTCCGAAGGCGCTGCCCGTCGAGTGGTGACGGGGCTCGGCGGACGCCCCGGCGACCCGGTCCGACGGCCCGTCCGTTGGGCCGGGTCGCCGCCCGCCGCCCAGCCGTTGGGACGGGATCCGGTCCGTACCGACGCCCGAAGACGGAACACCTGTCCGATCCCGAGACTTGGGGCCAGCCGGTACACCGCCCCCTCCGACCGGACCGCCCGCTCCGCCCAGGAACGAGGACCCATGCCCACCACGCGTCCCCTGGCCCTGACCGGCCACGACCTGACCCTCGCCGACATCGTCTCCGTCGCCCGGGCCCGCCCCGGCACCGCCGGACCGGTCCTCGCCCCCGCCGCCACCGGCAGGATGTCCGCCTCCGTCGCCCTCAAGGAGGACTGGCTGGCGCGCGGCATCCCGCTGTACGGCATCACCACCGGATTCGGCGACTCCGTCGGGCGGCAGATCTCCGCCGACCGCGCCGCCGCGCTCCAGCGGAACCTGATCACCTACCACCTCAACGGCACCGGCCCGACCGCCGCGCCCGAGGTCGCCCGCGCCGTCCAGCTGATCCGCGCCAACTGCCTGGGGCGCGGCCCCTCCGCGATCCGGCCCGTCGTGGTCGACACCCTGCTGCGCCACCTGGCCGCCGACATCCTGCCGCTCATCCCCGAACGGGGCTCGCTCGGCGCCAGCGGCGACCTGGTCCCGCTCTGCTACCTGGCGCACGCCCTGCTCGGCGAGGGCGACGTGCTGCACCGCGGCCGGATCCGCCCGGCCGCCGAGGCAATCGCCGAGGAGGGCATCGAACCGGTGGTGCTCGCCGCCAAGGAGGGCCTGGCACTGATCAACGGCACCTCCTTCACCTCCGCCTTCGCCGTCCTCGCCACCCACGACGCGGCCGAACTCGCCGCCGCCGCCGACATCGCCACCGCCCTCGCCGTGGAGGCGCTGCACGGCAACGCCTCGCACTTCCACCCGTTCCTGCACCGCCAGAAGCCGCACCCCGGCCAGCTCGCCTCCGCGGCCGCGATCCGCGCCCTGCTCGACGGCTCCGAACTCGCCACCGACTACCGGGGCATCCTCGACCGCCAGGAACGCCTGGGCGACCGCGGCTTCCTCACCCACGAGCACCGCATCCAGGACCCGTACTCGCTGCGCTGCGCCCCGCACGTCACCGGCGTGCTGCGGGACACCCTGGACTGGGTGCGGCCCTGGCTGGAGACCGAGGTCAACTCCTCCACCGACAACCCGCTGTTCGACACCGAGGAGGGCCTGCTGCACCACGGCGGCAACTTCTACGCCGGCCACGTCGGCCAGGCCATGGACGGCCTCAAGACCGCCGTCGCCAACACCGCCGACCTGCTCGACCGCCAGCTCGCCCTGCTGGTCGACCCCAAGTTCAGCCGCGGCCTGCCGCCCAACCTGATCGCCCCCGCCGCCGACACCGACGCCCACGCCGGGCTCCACCACGGCTTCAAGGGCATGCAGATCGCCGCCTCCGCGATCACCGCCGAGGCGCTCAAGACCGCCGTACCCGCCTCACTGTTCTCCCGCTCCACCGAGGCGCACAACCAGGACAAGGTGAGCATGGGCACGATCGCCGCCCGCGACGCCCGTACGGTCGTCGAGCTCGCCCGCGACGTCACCGCGATCCACCTGCTCGCCGTCGCCCAGGCGGTCGAGCTGCGCGGCCTGCGCAAGGCCTCGCCCACCCTCCAGAAGGTGCACGGACTGATCCGCGAGCAGGCCCCGTTCACCGACCGCGACCGGCGGATGGACGGCGACATCGCCGCCGTGGCCGGCCTGGTCCGGGACGGTTCGCTGCGCCGCGCCGCCGGGCTCCCGGAGCCCTTCGCCGCCTGAACCCCCGCCCTTCGCCGCCCGACCCCCCGCCTTTCGCCGCCCGACCCCCCGCCGTTCGCCGTCTCCCCCGCACCGGCACGTCCCCGACCGTGACTCCCACAGCCCGAGGAGCTATCGAAGATGCTGCTACTGCGCGACCCCGCCCAACGCCAGGACGCCGCCGAGCGCCTGGACTCCCACACCGCCCTGATCCACCGCACCTGGCAGGGCCAGGACCCGGCCGAACGCTACGGCGCCAAGCTGGCCACCACGCTGGCCGCCGCCGTGCGCTCCCCGATGTACGCCGGCACCCTCACCGGGGACCTCGCCGAGCGGCTGCGCTCGGACACCCCGCTGACCCCCGCCGAGGCCCTGGACGCCTTCGCCGCGCTGCCCTTCCTCGGCAAGAAGGAACTCGGCGGCCACGGCGCCGGCGCGTTCACCCGCCCACTGTCGGAGTTCCTGCACTACTACGAGTCCTCCGGCACCACCGGCGACCCGGCCCCCGCCCCCAAGGCGGTGGACGACCTGCTGGTCAACACCCTCAACATCGGCGAGATGTGGGGCCGGCTGCTGCGGCCCGCCGATGTCGCCCTGATCCTCATCAACGCCCCCTTCGCACCCGCCGCCTACCAGTTCGAGAAGGTGCTGGAGTACCTCGGGGTGATGTCCTTCCGCCCCTGGGTGGACAACATCACCGGCGACTACACCCGGGTGCTGCGACTGATCTCCGAACTGAACGCCAACGTCTACGTCGGACCGCCGTCCCGGCTGCTGGAACTGGCCCAGTTCTCCCAACGGAACGGCCTGCCGCTGCCCCGCTTCGACCGGCTGCTGCTGATGGCCGAACAGACCGGCCCCAGCTTCGTGCGCCACCTCGAACGCCTCACCGGCGGCACCGCCTACGTCGGCTCGTACGGCTCCTCGGAGACCGGCACCCTCGCCGTCACCTGCGAACACCGCCGGCTGCACCTGCAGTTGCAGAGCTACCTGCTGGAGATCGACGACGGCGAGGGCACCACCGTGCTCGGCCCGGACACCGACCCGGTGCAGGGCGAGCTGATCGTCACCACCCTGGACATCCCCTCCCGCCCGCTGCTGCGCTACCGCACCGGCGACCTGGTCCGGATCGAGACCGACCCCTGCGACTGCGGCATCCGGCTGCCCGTCCTGCGCACCCTCGGCCGGGCCCAGGACGTCCTGCTGCTCGCCGAGAACAACATCCGCCAGGACGACCTGGAGGAGGCGCTGTGGGCCGAGGCCCTGCCCGGCGCCTCGGTGTTCAACTACATGCTGGTGCTGCGCGGCAAGGCCCTCGTCTGCCTGGTCACCACCGACGGCACCCCGGACGGCTCCTGGTCGAAGGTGCTGGAGCAGCGCCTCGCCCCGCTCTTCGAGGAGTACACGGTGACCGTCCACCCGGTGGAGAAGCTGCCCCCGCTGGCCTCGCTCGGCCAGTACCTGGGCTGGAAGCTCTCCCGGGTCCTGGACCTCAACGAGGAGGCCAACTGGGGCCGGCTGCCCGCGCCGCTCACCTCACTGGTGCGCGAGTCGCTGGCCCAGGTCGCCGAGGCCACGGGGGTCGGGGCATGAGTGGAATCGCCGGGCTGGTGTCGCGCAGCGGGGATGTGCGCGAACAGGCCCAACTCGTCCAGGAGTTCACCGACACCCTGACCCACCGCGGCCCGCGCCGCGGCGGCACCTGGCTGGCCCGGCACGCCGGCCTCGGCCACCGCCAGTTCCACACCGGGCCCCGCAACGACGTGCCCCAGCCCTGGTTCCCGCCCGAGCTGGACCCGGCCCCGGCCGTCATCGCCTTCTCCGGCGAACTGCTCAACCCCGGCCCGCTGCACACCACGCTGACCGCCCGCGGCCACCGGATCCGCAACGGCTCGGACGCCGAACTCGTCCTGCGCGCCTACCTGGAGTGGGGCGCCGACGCCGCCGACCGACTGGTCGGCGGTTACGCGGCGGCGATCTGGGACGCCCGCACCGAGGAGCTGGTGCTGATCCGCGACCGGCTCGGCGTCGAGCCGCTCTACTGGGCCGAACTCCCGGACGGTTCCCTGGCGTTCGGCTCCGAACCGAAGGCCCTGCTGGCCGCCGGGCTGCCCGCCGAGGTGGACGCGAACGGCCTGGTGGACGTCCTCACCGTCGCGCTCAAGCGCCCCGGCGACGCCGTCTACCGCGACCTGCACGAGGTCCGTCCCGGGTGGCTGCTGGTCGCCGGTCCGAACGGCGTGCGCCACCGGCGCTACTGGGCGCCGGAGGCCGCCGAGCACACCGACGACGAGCCGACCACCGTCCGGCGGGTGCGCGCCCTGCTCGCCGACACAGTGCGCCGGCAGTCCGCCGACACCGGGGTCAAACCCGGCGCCCTGCTCTCCGGCGGCCTGGACTCCAGCGCCATCGTCGGCCTGGCCGCGGCCGGCGGCGACAAGATCGCCACCTACTCGGTCGATTTCGCGGGCAGCGAGACCGACTTCAAGGCGGACGCCCTGCACGTCAGCCGGGACGCCCCGTACGTCCGGGCGGTGGTCGACCACGTGGGCACCAGGCACACCGAGATCCTGCTGGACGCCCCCTCGCTGCTCGACCACCTGGGCGCCACCCTGCGCGCCCGCGACCTGCCCGGCGTCGGCGACCTCGACGTCTCGCTGCACCTGCTCTTCCGCGAGGTGCGCGGCCACGCCGAGGTGGTGCTCTCGGGCGAGGGTGCGGACGACGTCTTCGGCGGCTTCCCCTGGTTCACCGCCGAGGCCGACCGCCCGACCGCCAACTTCCCGTGGTCGGCCGGGATCACCGACCGCAGCGGGATGCTCTCCGCCGAGCTGCGCCGGCACCTGGACGTGGACGCCGAGGTGGCCGCCCGCTACGGCGAGGCGCTCGCCGAGGTCCCGCGGCTGGCGGGCGAGTCGGGCGCGGACCGCCGGCTGCGCGAGGCCTTCCACCTCCAGCTCACCCGCTTCCTGCCCTTCCTGCTGGACCGCAAGGACCGGATGAGCTTCGCGGCGGGCCTGCTGGTCCGGCTGCCGTTCACCGACCACCGGCTGGTCGAGTACGTGTGGAACACCCCGTGGGCGCTCAAGCGGCTCGGCGGCCAGGAGAAGGGGCTGCTGCGCGAGGCGGTCGCCGATCTGCTGCCCGCCGAGGTGGTGCGGCGGCAGAAGAGCGGTTTCCCGTTCGGGCAGAGTCCGGAGTACCTGGAGGCGGTCCGCGAGGCCGTCCGCGCCCTGCTCGCCGACCGCGACTCGCCCGCCCTTCCGCTGCTGAACGCCGACGCGCTGCGCGCCCAGGTGGACGGCGGCGGCTGGCACACCGGTACCTTCACCCCGCCGCCCTGGCTGCCGCGCGCCCTGCTGCTGGACGCCTGGCTGCGGACGTACGGCGTCCGCGTGGTGCTCTGACCCTCCGACCGCACCGCACGCGCCGCCCGTACCCCCGCTCCACCGGGG
>NZ_JBSHBN010000083.1:0-39799 GCF_053612025.1 Kitasatospora sp. NPDC054768 | reverse complement strand
CGGCCCGGGGGCCCCCCGCCGCGCGGGCGCCGCCCCGGGCGGGGGGGCCCCCGCCGTGCCCCCGGCGGGCGGCCGGCCGGGGGGGCCGGGGGCGCCGGCCCGAGGCCCGCTCTGCCTGATCGGCGAACCAGTCGGCGATCCAGCCGGGGCCCGGCCGGGCGCACGGCATACCCGGACGTGCCCGTCGCACGGGCCGCCGCACCGGCGGCCCGTCAGCGGATGCCCTCGATCGCCGCCTGCGCCCTGTGGGCCAGCTCGCGCCGGGCGCCCGCCCGGGCGGGCTGCGGGCCGGGCGGCGCTATCGGCGGCAGGAAGGTCACGTCGGCGACCAGCCCGCGGGCCGCGACCACCCGGGCGAGCGAGGTGAGCAGCCCGTCGTCCCCGATGAAGGCGGGCACGCTGGTCGGCCGCCCGTCCGCCAGCCGGTAGCGGATCGTCACCGGCTGGACGTCGGCGCCCGCCTCCACCGCCGCCTGGAACAGGGCGGGCCGGAACCGGCCGCTCTCCCGCCCGCACCAGGTCGACCCCTCCGGGAAGACGATCACCGGTTGCCCGGAGCGCAGCACCCCGGCCACCGCGGCGACGGTGTCCGGCAGCGTCCGCAGCCGGTCGCGGTCCAGGAAGACGGTGCCGCACCCGGCGATCAGCGGGCCGAGCACCGGCCACTGCCGGACCTCGGTCTTGGCCAGTGACCGGCCCGGCCGACCGGCCGCGAGCAGTGGTATGTCCAGCCAGGACACGTGGTTGGCCACCACCAGCACCCCGCCGTCCGCGCCGGGACCCGGCCCGTCGGGCCCCGCGAGGTGGACGGTCACCCCGAGGGCGCGCAGTACCGTCCGCGCCCAGAGCCGGACCAGCAGGATCCGGGCGCGGTACGGGAACAGCCGGACCGGCAGGCCGAGCACGACCCCCGCCAGCACGGCGGTCAGACAGGCCGCCAGCCGCAGCGCCCGCCGGGGGTGGGAGACCTCCGGCGAGGCCTCGGCCAGGCAGGTCTCGGGCCGGCAGGTCGCCGTGGGCAGCCACACGCTCATGACGAGGCGCCCGAGGCGGGTACGCCGGACAGGAAGTGCCGCAGGTAGCGCGGGTCGGTGCGCTCCAGCGACAGCAGCACGTACAGGTCGGCGCAGTCGAAGTCCGGGTCGTACGCGGGCTCGCCGCAGACCCAGGCGCCCAGCCGCAGGTAGCCGCGGAGCAGGGCCGGCAGCGCGCCCCGCTCGGCGCGCGCCACCCCGGTGGCGTCCCAGCGGCGGTGCGGGGTGACCCGGTACTCCTCGGGCGCCAGGTGCTTGGCGCTGACGGTGTCCCAGACCCGGGCCGCGGTGGCGCCGCCGTCCGCCAGCTCGATCGAGCAGCAGCCGCCGACCCAGGTGTTGCCGGTGTCGGCCAGGTAGCGCGCGATGCCGCCCCACATCAGGTTGATGACGGCGCCGTTGCCCCGGTGGTCCGGGCGGATGCAGGAGCGCCCGAGCTCGACCAGGCCGGGGCGCACCGGCGCGAGCGCGGAGAGGTCGAACTCCCCGTCGGAGTACAGCCGGCCGGCCCGGCGGGCGGCCTCGGGGCGCAGCAGACGGTAGGTGCCGACGACGGCGCCCTGCTCGCCCTCGCGGACCAGCAGGTGGTCGCAGTACTCGTCGAACGGGTCGACGTCCAGGCCCTCGACCGGGCTGTGCAGCACCGCGCCCAGCTCGGCGCCGAAGACCTGGTGACGCAGCCGCTGGGCGGCGCGCACGTCGTCCTCGTCGCGGGCGAGGGAGACGGTGTACGCGGCCGGGGCGGCGGGCCGGGGGCGGCGCGCGGGGACCGCCTGGGCGTCGTGGGTGGGGGCGACTGCGGACGGAGCGTACGTGGGGACGGTGGTCATGGCGGACCCTCCAGGGCAGCACGATCGGCGGTGCCGTGGATCACCAGGGCACCGTCCCGGTCCGCAGGCGGTTGGGCATGGACGCGAACCGGTCCCCGTATGTCTCTCCGAGCCGGTTGGCATTTATGTTGCGGCCCGGCGGAGCGCAGATGTGCACCTGTTGAATGGGAACACCCGTGGCCCGGCGGTCACTTGTCCGGCACCCGGCGCTCGCCCGCCGGGGGTGGACAACTCCCGCCGCAGGGGCGTACGGCCGCATCGTGCGCCCCTGCGGCACGATCGCTACGCGCGGCTCAGAACGTCCGCCAGCCTTCCGGGTCGACCCCGCCCGGGACGGCGCCGGCCGGGCCGTACGGCTCACGGGTGTGGACGAAGGAGCCGATGTCGAGGTGGCTGACCGTGCCGTCGGGGTGGCGGACCACCCGCAGGGTCTCGCCCGCGTAGTAGTTCTCCACGCCGGTCCAGGTGCCGTCCGGTTCGGGCCGGAAGCGCGAGCCCCGGCCGGCGCCGGTGAGCGGGGTGAGCTCCAGTACCCGCCCGGGCCGCAGCCGCAGGGTGGCCGGCGCGGCGCCCCAGTACCAGGGGCCGGTGAGCTCCAGCAGCTCGGCGTCCACCGCGGGCAGCGGGCGCCACGGTTCGGGCAGCCGGGGCTCCAGTTCGGCGGTGAGCGCGATCAGCTGCGCCGCCAGGGCCGAGGCGCTGGCGCCGCTGGTGGCGTTGGAGAGGGCGTAGGCGGCCAGGCCGTCGGCCTCGCTGATCCACAGGCCTGCCGTGAATCCGGGCATCGAGCCGGTGTGCCCGTACAGCAACCGGCCCTCGTGGCGGCGCAGTTGCAGGCCGAGGCCGTAGCCGCTGGTCCACTCGGCGTCGTCCGGGGCGACGGCCGGGCAGCGCATCTCGGCGAGGGAGTCGGCGGACAGCACCTTGTCGTCGCCGGCCGTCAGGAAGGCCGCCCAGCGGGCCAGGTCGGCGACGGTGGACCAGAGTTGACCGGCCGGGCCCATCAGGCCGGTGTCGGTGAGCGGCTCGGGCAGCAGGACGTCGGCCCAGGGATGGACGGCGAAGCCCCCGGCGTGCGGGTGCTCGGGCAGCAGCGTGGTGCGGTCCATGCCGAGCGGGGCCAGCACCTCGCGGCGCAGCACCTCGCCCCAGGGCTCGCCGCGCAGCTTTGCCACCAGCGCGCCGAGCAGCGCGTAGCCGGGGTTGGAGTAGTGGTGGACCCGCCCGGCCGGGTGCTTCAGCGGCCGTTCGGCCTCCAGGAGGTCGCCGAGGCCCGGCCGCAGCGAGCCCTCGGTCCGCTCCCACCAGGGGCCGGGGGTCTCGGCGGTCAGGCCGGAGGAGTGCGCGAGCAGCTGGGCGACGGTCGCCTCGTCGGCGGGCGTGCCGGGCAGGTGGCGGGAGAGCGGGTCGGCGAGGTCGAGCAGGCCCTCGTCGCGCAGCCGCAGCACCAGCACGGCGACGAAGGTCTTGGTGAGCGAACCGATGCGGTACTGGACGTCCGGGGTGGGGGCGTGCCCGTCGACCATGCTGCGGGCTCCGCTCCACACCGGCTGCCCGTCGCGCAGGACCCCGGCGACCATGGAGGGCGTGCGACCCTCGGCCTGGGCGACGGCGAGCCGGTGCAGCAGCGCGCGGCGGGTGGCGGGCAGCAGCTCGTCGGGCAGGTCGGTCATGTGGGCTTCTGGACTCATCGACATATGCACGGACAGTAGCCCAGCCCGGGCCCGGGGCCGACCGATTAATCCGGTCCCGGCCCAGGCCCAGGCCCACGCCCCGGCCCAGGCCCATGCCCACACCCAGGCCCACACCCCGGCCCAGGCCCGAGCCCCGGTCGCGGGCGAACCGCGCGGCGCCGGGCCGGGTGGAGCGCTCAGTCCGGCAGCGGCGGCAGTTCCGGCCGCTCCAGCCAGGCCTCGAAGAGCGGGCCGAGCGGAGCGGTGGTGTACCGGGCGGCGTGGGCGCGCAGGTCGGAGGTGGCGACCACGCCGTGCCGGTTGGCGCCCGTCCAGTCCCGCAGCATCGCGAAGAACGCGTCCTCGCCGAGCGTTTGCCGCAGCGCGTGCACCACCAGTCCGCCGCGCTGGTAGAGCCGGTCGTCGAACATCAGCTTCCGGCCCGGGTCGTCGAGCCGGAGGTCCTGCGGCAGCCCGGCCAGCAGCCGGTGCGCGGCGGCGGCGTGCACGGCCGCGCCCGGGCCGCCGGCGTGCTCGGACCAGAGCCACTCCGCGTACTTGGCGAAGCCCTCGTTGAGCCAGATGTGCCGCCAGTCGGCGATCGTGACGCTGTTGCCGAACCACTGGTGGGCCAGCTCGTGCGCGATCAGCCGTTCGCGCTCCCAGCCGCCGCCGAGGTGGTTGGTGCCGAAGGTGGCGACGCCCTGCGCCTCCACCGGGACGTCCAGTTCCTCGTCCGCGATCACCACCGCGTACTCGCCGAACGGGTACGGGCCGAAGACCTCGCCGAAGTACGCCGTCATCTCCGGCTGCCGGGCGAAGTCCCGGGCGAACGCGGCGGCCAGCCGCTCCGGGACGTAGCCGGTCTGCGGCACCGCCGGTCGCACCGCCAGCGGCACCGGCCGGTAGTGCCCGATCGACACCGTCACCAGGTACGTCGGGGTAGGCGCGCTCTGCTCGTACACCCAGGTGGTGCTGGACGCCCTGGTGGTGCGGGTCAGCAGCCGGCCGCTCGCCACCACCGTGAACGGGGACGGCGTGGTGACGGCCAGCTGGTAGGTGGCCTTGTCGGCGGGCCGGTCGTTGCACGGGAACCAGGACGGTGCGCCGACCGGCTGGCTCGCCACCAGCGCGCCCTCGGTCAGCTCCTCCCAGCCCAGGCCGCCCCACGGGCTGCGCACCGGGCGCGGGTTGCCGGTGTAGTGCACCTCGACGGTGAACGCGGCGCCCGGTGCGAGCGCCCTGGCCGGGCGGATCCGCAGCTTGCCGCCGCGGTGGGTGTAGCGGGCGGCCCGGCCGTCGACCAGCACCCGGCCGATCCGGAACTCGGCGAGGTCGAGCGCGAACTCCGCCAGCGCCGCGTCCGCCACCGCGCTCAGCCGGGCCGAGCCGGCCAGCCGGTTGGGGCCGGGCCGGTAGTCCAGCGCCAGCTCGTAGCGGTGCACCCGGTAGCGGTGGTCGCCGCTGTTCGGGAAGTACGGGTCCGGGGCACCGGCGGCCGCGGGGACGTGCTTGGGCTTCACGGGGGCGTGCGCTTCCTGCGGGCCGGGACGGGGGACGGGGAGGTGGTCACGACGTGGTCTGCCACGCCTCGATCGGGTTGCCCAGCCACCGCGTGTCGGCGGGGACGGACTCGGCGCGCATCACCAGCGAGGCCGGGCCCAGCGTGCTGCGCGCGCCCACCGTGCTGCCGGGCAGCACGATGCCGCCCGGGCCCAGGGTGGCGCCCTCGCGGAGGACCACAGTATCCATCCGCATGATCCGGTCGTGGAAGAGGTGTGTCTGCACCACGCAGCCGCGGTTGATGGTGACCCCGTCGCCGAGGGTGACCAGGTCCGCCTCCGGCAGCCAGTAGCTCTCGCACCAGACGCCGTGCCCGACGTGCGCGCCGAGCGAGCGCAGCCACAGGTTCAGCACCGGGGTGCCGGGCACCGCGCCGACCAGCCACGGCACGGCCAGCATCTCCACGAAGGTGTCCGCCAGCTCGTTGCGCCACACGAAACCGCTCCACAGCGGGTGCTCCACCGCGCGGAACCGCCCGACCAGCAGCCACTTGGCCGCCACCGCGACCGCGCAGGCCACCGCGCCGGCCGCCAGCAGGACCAGGCCGGACAGCAGCGCGGCGGTCAGCGGCGAGCCGGCCGCCAGCCAGGACAGCGCCGCCACGGTCAGCAGACCCAGCGCCGCCGAGGCCAGCACCGGCACCAGCCGGCCCACCTCGACCAGCCCGCGCGCCCACAGCAGCCGGGCCGGCGGCTCGTAGGTCAGGCTCTGGTCGGCCTGGTCCGCCGAGCGCGGCAGCCGCATCGGCGGCATGCCCAGGTACGACCCGCCCTTCTTCGCCTTCGCCGGCGTCGCCGACAGCACGCCCACCAGGCCGCGCTTGGGCACCGAGCGGCCCGGCGCGGTCATCCCCGAGTTGCCGAGGAACGCCCGCTCGCCGACCTTCGCCTCGCCGAGCCGCACCCAGCCGCCGCCCAGCTCGTACGGGGCCATCAGGGTGTCGTCGGCCAGGAACGCGCCGTCGCCGACCGTGGTCAGGCTGGGCAGCGCCAGCACCGTGGACACCTCCGCGCCCCGGCCGACCCGCATCCCGAGGGCGCGCAGCCACAGCGGCGTGACGAGTCCGGCGTAGAGCGGGAACAGCACCTCGCGGGCCCGGTCCATCAGCTGGGTGACGGTCCACGCCTGCCAGCCCACCCGGCCGTGCAGCGGGTGCGTCCCGGGCACCAGGCCGATGCTCAGCAGCCGGACCAGCACCACCAGCTGCGCCGCGTACACCGCGCCGAACGCCAGCGTGGCGGGCAGCAGGCCGAGCAGCGCGCCGCCGAGCGCCGGGCCGAGGGCCGCGCCCTGGTCGACGAAGCGGGAGAGCACGGCCAGCGCGGCGAGCGAGGGCAGCACCGGGAGCAGGCCGAGCACGGCACCGCTGGCGCCGTACAGCGAGGCCCAGCGGGCCCGGCGGACCGGGCGGTCCTTGGGCCAGGTGCGCTCGGCGCGGCCCAGCTTGACGGCGGGCGCGCCGCCCCAGCGCTGGCCGGTCGGCACCTGGCCGGTGACGCTGGAGCCGGCCGCCACCTGGGCGCGCTTGCCGACCCGGGCGCCGGGCAGCAGGGTCGAGCGGGTGCCGACCACCGCACCGGAACCGATCTTGACCTGGCCGATCAGCAGCCGGTCGCCGTCCAGCCAGTAGCCGCACAGGTCCACCTCGGCCTCGACCGCGCAGCCGCGGCCCAGCTTCAGCATCCCGGTGACCGGCGGCAGCGAGTGCAGGTCCACCTCGGGCGCCACCTTGGCGCCCAGCACCCGGGCGTAGCGCACCAGCCAGGCGCCGGACAGCGAGTCCGCGCCGCTCAGCTCGGTGAGCCGCTCGGCGGTCCACAGCCGCAGGTGGACCGAGCCGCCGCGCGGGTGGCTGCCCGGGCGCACGCCGCGCAGCAGCAGCCGGGCGCCGCCCGCCGCGAGGGCCAGCCGGCCCGGCGGGGTGTACAGCGCGAGCGCGCCCGCGCCGACCCACCACCAGGAGGCGGTGGGGGCCCACGGGAAGTCGCCGAGGTGGGTGAGGAGGTTCCCGGCGGCCAGCAGGGCGACCGTCCAGCGCAGGCCGACCACGGTGAACAGCGGGACCAGCAGGAACAGCTGGAGCAGCTTGGCCCTGGTCGGCACCAGGGCGACGGTGCGGGCCTCGGTACTCTCGCCGGCGGTGCGCTCCAGGTGTCGGGCGAGCTTGCGCAGCGTCGGGTGCTGGTAGATGTCCAGCACGGCCGCGCTCGGGTAGCGGGTGCGCAGCAGGGTGGTCAGCCGGGCGGCGGCCAGGCTGCCGCCGCCGATCGCGAAGAAGTCGTCGCGCGGGCCGCCGACCCGGACGCCGAGGATCTCCGACCACTGCTCGGCCAGCCAGGCCTCGGTGCCGTACAGCTCCTCGCTCGGGCCGGCGTTCTCCAGCTCCGGCAGCGGCCAGGGCAGGGCGTTGCGGTCGACCTTGCCGGAGGTCCGGGTGGGCAGGGTCTCGACGGTCGCCAGCAGCGGCACGAGGGCGGCCGGCAGCTCGGCGCGCAGCCGCTCGACGGCCTGCTCGCGGTCGAAGCCGTCCTGGACCACCAGGTAGCCGACCAGCAGCTGGTTGCCGCCGCGCGCGGTCCGCACGGCGGCCGCCGCGCCCGCCACACCGGGCAGGGCCTGCAGGGCCGCGTCGACCTCGCCGAGCTCGATCCGGCGGCCGCCCAGCTTGATCTGCTCGTCGGTGCGGCCGAGGAAGAGCAGACCGGCCGGGTCGGCCTGGACCAGGTCACCGCTGCGGTAGGCGCGCTCCCAGCCCAGCGAGGGCAGCGGCGCGTACTTCTCGGCGTCCTTCTCCGGGTCGAGGTAGCGGGCCAGGCCCACGCCGCCGATCACCAGCTGTCCGGTGCCGCCGGGGGCGACCGGCACACCGGCCTCGTCCACCACGGCGAGGTCCCAGCCGTCCAACGGCAGGCCGATCCGCACCAGGCCCTCGCCGGTCAGCAGGGCGGCGCAGGCGACCACGGTGGCCTCGGTGGGGCCGTAGGTGTTCCACACCTCGCGGCCCTCGGTGACCAGGCGCTGCACCAGCTCGGGCGGGCAGGCCTCGCCGCCGAAGATCAGCAGCCGCACCTCGTTGAGCGCCTCGGCCGGCCACAGCGCGGCCAGAGTCGGGACGGTGGAGACCACGGTGATCTCCTGCTCGGCCAGCCAGGGGCCGAGGTCGGCGCCGCTGCGCACCTGGGAGCGGGGAACCGGCACCAGGCAGGCGCCGTGCCGCCAGGCCAGCCACATCTCCTCGCAGGAGGCGTCGAAGGCGACCGAGAGGCCGGCCATCACCCGGTCACCGGGGCCGATCGGCTCCTCCTGGAGGAAGAGCGCGGCCTCGGCGTCCACGAAGGCGGCGGCGTTGTGGTGGGTGACGGCCACGCCCTTGGGCTTGCCGGTCGACCCGGAGGTGAAGATGATCCAGGCGTCGTCGGCCGGGGTGGGGCGGCGTTCCAGGGCGGGAGCGCGCTCGCCGGTCGTCGCCAGGCCGCGGTCGGCGCCGAGCACGGCGGCGACGGCGGCCTCGCCGAAGACCAGCTCGGCGCGCTCGTCCGGGTCCTCGGCGTCCACCGGGACGTAGGCGGCGCCGGCGGCGAGCACCGCGAGGATCGAGACGTAGAGGTCGTTGGTGCCGGAGGGCACGCGCACGCCCACCCGGTCGCCCGGGCCGATCCCGACGGCGGCCAGCCGGCGGCGCAGCTGCTCGACCTCGGCGGCCAGCGCGCGGTAGCTGAGCACGGTGTGCCCGTCGTCCAGGGCGGGCTCGTCGGGGTGGGCGCGCACGGTGGCGTCCAGCACGTCGACCAGGGTGCGCGGGGCGGCGGCCGGGCGGCCGGGGAACAGGGCGTGGGCCTGCTGGGGCTGCGGCTCTGGTTCCGGTTCCGGCTGCGGTGGCGCGGGCGGTGCGGCCTGGGTGGGCTGCTGCGGTGGCGTGGCGTACTGCTCAGGGTGGCTCGGTTCAGCTGTCATGGCAGCCGTGCGCTCCTCGTCCTCGCCCCGTTCCGACCGATGCCCGGCCCCTGGGGCGGTGGGAGCACCGCCTGATCGGGTGACCCCACTCCGGGGCCGGAGCGGACAACCTGACCGATGGTAGTCCCGGGGCGGCGAGCGGACAGGAGCGGACACTCGGCCCAACTGGCGCCCAAATGGCCGAATCTGACAGAACGTCAGTCAATAACTGACGCCTCTTGATGTGGAAGTGATGGGGCGTCAGCAGAATTGACGGATCGTCAGGTCGATTTTCCGACCGTGATCCATGCCACAGCGATTCCTGCTCCCTTCGGGTGGCGGGAGGCGGCGGGCCGGGTCTCCCGGGCCGATTTCTCCGGTCCGGGCCCGGCCCGCCGTCCTGCCCGGTGGTCAGCGGAACCGGTGCAGGTTCTCGCCGAGGAAGGCCTCCAGGGTACGCGGGGCGCGTCCGGTGAGGCCAAGGAAGGAGCCGTCCGGGGTCTCCTTGCGGACCACCGCGAGCTGCTGGATCTCCACCACGTGGGTGGCGAGCCAGGGCGGCATCCCGGCCCGGCCGACCAGGTGGGCGTGCAGGTCGGACGGGCTCAGGTCGAGGTAGCGGACCGGCCGGCCGAGCAGCTCGCCCAGCAGTGCGGTGAGCTCCGGGTAGCTGTAGGCCCGCCCGCCGGTGAGCGGGTAGGTGCCGCCGGCCAGCTCGGGACGGGTGAGCACCTCGGCCGCGGCGTCCCCGATGTCCCGGGCGTCCACGTAGTTGCACCGGGCCTGGCCCATCGCGCCGTGCACCACCCCGGCGGCGGCGATGCCGGGCGCCAGGAGCAGCAGCTTCTGCATGAACGCGTACGGCCGTAGGACGGTGGTGGTGATGCCGCAGGAGCGCAGCCGCTCCTCGATCAGATGGTGGCCGCGCGAGACGGCGACGGGCGAGTCCGGCTCGGCGGCGGGCGCGGAGACCTTGACGATGTGCTCCACGCCGCAGTCCACCGCGGCCTCGATCGCGTTCAGCTCGTACTGGACCTGCTGCGGGCCGTTGGCCATGGTGAGGAAGAGCTGGTGCGCACCGCGGAACGCCGTACGCAGGGAGGCCGGGTCGGCGGCGTCGGCCGGGAGGGTGGCGGTCCGGGTGAGCGTGTGCTCGTCGAGGGCGGCGGCCAACCGGGCGGGGTCGCGGCTGAGGGCGCGGCTCGGTGCGCCGAGGGCGGCGAGGCTGCGCAGGGTGGCGCCGCCGGTGGCGCCACCGGCGCCCATGATGACGATCATGACGTCTGCCTTTCGGGATGGGGTGCGATTCCGGGGTGGAGTGCGGTTCCGGGCTGGGATGCGGTTCCGGGTCGGGGCGCGGTTCCGGCTTGGGATGCGGCGGGGAGCCGGTGCTGCGCCGTGCGGGCCGGGCGGCTGCCGCGCCAGTGCCAGGTGGTGATGGTGGCGGCGATCGCCGAGGAGACCGGCAGGTCGATCGGCAGCCGGCGCGGCCAGGGGCTGTCGGCGAGGGCCGGGACGTGCGGTAGCCAGCGGGCGGCGGCGAGGCCGACCGCCAGGCCGAGGGCGGCGGCGACCAGGCCGAGGGCGGCGGCCGCGAGCGGGCGAGGGGTCCGGGCGGGCCGGGTGCGGACGGGGCGGCGGCGCAGCACGGCGCCGAGTGCGGCGGCCACCAGGGCGGAGGTGCCGCCGATGGTGGTGAGCGCGGCGGCCACCAGCTGCGGCTGGCCGGTGACGGCTCCGCCGGTCCCGGCCATGGCGGCGGGCATGACGTAGGCGACCAGGACCTCGCGCCACAGGACGAAGGGCGGGGGAGCGCCCGGGGCCTTCTTGCTCATGGGGTCGGTTCTTCCTCTCGCTTGTGGTTAGGTGCCTAAGTATTTGTGCTTAGGCACCTAACTAGTGGGGCTGAAGGGAGGCGGGCCACCATTCGGCGGCCCGCCGGGGGTCGGATCAGTCCTCGGTGAGTGCGTCCATGCCCGCGACCACCCGGGCCAGCAGGTCCAGGAAGGTGGCGCGCTCCTCGACGGAAAGGCCCTCGACCAGTGCCTGCATCCGGGTGAAGTGCGCGGGGGCCAGCTCCCGCAGCTTGTCGGCGCCCCGCGCGGTGAGGATCACCACGTTGCCGCGGCCGTCCTCGGTGGACGGCCGGCGGGCCACCAGGCCCTCCCGCTCCAGACCGTCGACCAGGCCGGTCACGGTCGCCCGGGAGACGCCGAGGCTCGCCGCGAGCTGGGAGGGCGACTTCTCGCCGCCGTGGTCCTCCAGGTCCGCCAGCAGCCGGTAGCGGCCGGTGGAGAGACCGAAGCGGCCGAAGTGCACCTCGCCGGCCTGGCCGATCCTGGCGCCCGCCGCCATCAGCCGGGCCGCTACCAGGATCGCCTGCGGGTCGGCCGCGAGGCCGTAGCGGGCGATCTGGCGGCGGGCCTGATCGAGGCTGGGGGCCGTGGGGCCACCCTCGGGGTGCTGGGTCACAAGAAGTAATATGGTGCCTAACCTGATTCCCGGTCAAGTCGAACCACGGACTGATGCCTAGGCGGCACGGGGAGCGATTCTGGGCGGCGTCCAGTCGGCGTGCCGCAGGACGGTCCGGACCATCGCGCCGGGCGGGGTGAGCCGGATCGCGGCGTTGCGCAGGCCGACCGCCAGCGGGTGGGCGAGCTGCTGGCCCATCCGGCCGGCCCGGCGGGCATCGCGGGCCACGGTCTGGCTGCGCGGGCGGCGGGCCGCGTCGTAACGCGCGAGCGCGCCCTCGACCGTCCGGGCCCCGGTGAGCGCCGCCGCCAGGGTCACCGCGTCCTCCAGCGCCTGGCAGGCGCCCTGGCCGAGGTGGGGCGTCATGGCGTGCGCCGCGTCGCCGAGCAGCGCGATCCGGCCCGACACGTAGGACGGCAGTGGCGTGGCCAGCTCGTTGACGTCGTGGTGCAGCACCGCCTCCGGTCGGGTCGCGGCCAGCAGCGAGGGGATCGGGTCGTGCCAGCGGGCGAAGCGGCGGCGGACCTCGGTCAGCGGGTCCCGGTAGCGGACCCCGGCCGGGGCGTTCAGGACCGCGTGCCACTCGGCGGTGCCGTCCGGGAAGGCGATGTGGCCGAACTCGGCGCCGTGGCCCCAGGTCAGCTCGAAGTCGGCCTTCAGGCCGTCGACCGGACGCTCGGTGATCGCCCGCAGCACCGTCGAACCGCTGTAGGCGGCGCCGGGGTGGTCGGGGAAGAGGCGGCGCCGGAGACGGCTGTTGACGCCGTCGGCCGCCACCAGGAGGTCGGCCTCCAGTGTCGTGCCGCCGAAGCCGGCCCGGACCCGGAACGGTCGCGTGGTGTCCACCTCCGTCACCTCGGAGCCGACGACCAGGGAGGCGGCGGGCAGCGCCTCGCGCAGGACGCGGTGCAGGGCCGCGCGGCGGATCCCGACGATCGGGGCGCCCAGCTCGCGCTCCAGCGCCGCGCCGTCCATCGCGGCGAGCCGGCGGCCGTCCGGGGTCCGGGTGCCGCCGGTGTACTGGCGGCGGGCGGCCGCCTCGACCGCCTCGCCGACCCCCAGGGCCGCGAGCGCGCGCATCCCGTTGGCGGCCAGGGAGATGCCGGCGCCCGCATCCTCCAGGACGTCCGCCCGCTCGACCACGGTCACGTCCCACCCCGCCAGCCGGAGCCCGATGGCGGCCGCCAGTCCGCCGATGCCGCCCCCGACCACCACCGCGCTGTTGCTGCTCATGCCCGGTCCTTCCCGTGTCGCCGCGCTGTCTTCTACATTTGTAGAAGGAGCGTACTACGGGGCTGTCGGCGGACGGAGGCGGGCCGGGGTGGCGGGCCGGGGTGGCGCGGTGGCGGGCCGGCCGCCCGGCCGCTTGGCCATGGGGGTGGCGAGGGGCCGGCGGTCGGCGGTTGGTGGCCGGAGGCCGGTGGGTGACGGCCGGCCCGGACCGAGGCGGTGCGCGGCAGGTGCCCCGGCCCCGGTAGAAAGGAGGGATGCGGCGAAACGAGGACCAGAAGCGGGACGATGCGGGGCGGCCGGACCGGCGCACGGTACTGGCGGACGCCGCGATCGGCGTGCTGGCGGACCTCGGCGTGCGCGGACTGACCCACCGGGCGGTCGACGCGGCGGCCGGGCTGCCGCTCGGGACCACCTCGGCCTACCTGCGGACCCGGCAGGCCCTGCTCACCGCGCTGGTGCGACGGCTGGTGGAGCTGGATCAGGGCGAACTGCACGCCATGGGGGAGCAGGTGCCGGTCCGTTCGGCGGCGGAGCTGTCCGACGGGATCGCGGAGTTGGCGCGGCGCCGCCTGTCCGGGGACGGGCGGCGGCGCTCGCTCGCCCGGTACGCCTGCGCGGTGGAGAGCGTCCGCGATCCCGAGCTGCGCGAGATCCTCGTCCCGCGGGAGAACGCCGGGCGCGCCGCCGTCCGTGACTTCCTCGCCGCTCAGGGCGTGGCCGACCCCGACGGGCGGACGGCCGTGCTGCTGGCCTGCGTCGACGGCCTGGTCTTCGAGCACCTGGTGGGCGGCGGCGAGCCCGGGGCGGACGCGATCCAGGGACTGGTGGCAGCCGCCCTGCGGGGAGCGGTCGCGAGCTGAGCCTCGCCGGCCCTCGCCGCGCCTCGTCGACGCGACCCGGCCCGGCTCGTGCGACTCGCCCTGTCCGCCCGGCCCGCGTCAGCCGGGCGAGCCGGGCGGACAGGGCGGGGCTGTCGGGGGCGTGTCCGGCGGTCCGTCGCCCGATCAGGAATCGGGTCCGTGCGGGTGCCTCAGCTCGGAGGCGTAGCCGGCGAGCAGGATGCGCAGCGTGCGGTGGAAGCACTGCTCGGAGTCGAGTCCCTCGCCGGTGGCGAAGGCCTGCACGAGGTGGGGGTAGACCTTCTGGTCCAGGGCGGCGAACTGTTCGGGCCGGGGTTCGGTGCACTCGTGGTGGGGCGTCTCGCCGGCCTCGCCCAGCGTGTGCCCGATGGTCCACCGGACGACGGAGTTGAGCACGTCGAGCGCGTCTCCGAGTGGGACGCCGTCCTCGTGGAGCACGGCGATGCCGCGCTCCAGTAGGGCGAGGGCGACCGGCGTGGCGACCGGGCGGGTGGCCAGCACGGTGAGTATGGCCGGATGGTCGAGCAGCAGTCGGCGCAGTTCGACGGCGAAGTCCCGGACCGCCTCCGTCCACGGGCCGTCGGGCTCGCCGAACAGGCTTCCCGCCGACAGCTCCAGCAGGCGCTCCACCATGCCGTCGAGCAGGGCGGTCCTGCTGGGGACGTAGTAGTAGAGCGTCATCCCCTCGACGCCGAGCGCCGCACCGAGCTTGCGGTTGGAGAGCGCGGCGAGGCCGTGTTCGTCCACGTAGGCGAGTGCGGCGTCGATGACCTTCTCGCGGGTCAGCCCCGTCCGTGGGCGGGTACGCCGGGTCGGCATCGGTTCCTCCTTCACCCCAATGGGCTCCACCGGGGCTGTGCGGTCCGGGCCTTGACGAGTCTTGCACTGCAAGAGAACCACACTCGACCTCAGCTTCTTGCGCTGCAAGAAGTCTCTGGGGAGGGTGTCGTGCGGCTTGTCGTCGTCCTGGTCCGCAGGCTCAACGAGGACGTGCAGTGCGGAGGGTTCCGCAGGGCGTGGATCCCGGAGGGCCCGTCGCGGCCGGTCGCACAATAGCGGCGCTCCGAGGGGGGTGGTCGCCCGGGGTATCCGAGCCTCTCTGTTCGGCCCCGCCGAACCCGGGCCGACCGACGACTTCGAGTGACAAGGCATCAGGTCAATCAACCGTCAAGTTGGTTCATTCACAGAATATTTCGCGAGGCGTTCCGTGTCGGGTGGATGATTTACGCCGCTCTAAGGTCTTCCCACGGAGATCTCCGGCTGACAGGCTGGGGCCGCCCTTTCAGTACGGAGGAGGTTCCTTGTCCCGCATATCCACGCTGGCCGGAGCGGTCACCTGCGCTCTCGCACTTGTCACCGGCACCGCCGTCGCCGCGTCGGCGGCGCCCATCGACCAGGCCCCGGGTCTGGCCGAGGCGAAGGTCGACCCTGTCGCCTGGACGCCGTGCAACCCCGACCCGACCAAGCCGGACCCCGGCATCTACGACTGCGCCGTTTACCCCGTGCCGCTGGACTACGACAACCCGAAGGGTGAGAAGGTCGGCATCGCCATGATGCGGCGGCGGGCGAGCGACCCGTCGAAGCGGATCGGCTCGCTGTTCCTCAACCCCGGCGGCCCGGGCGGCAGTGGTTACCTGTGGGCGACGACCGCCCGCTTCGGTGCCGAGGTGCAGTCGAAGTTCGACCTGGTCGGCTTCGACCCGCGCGGTGTGGCCCGGAGCAACCCGCTCAAGTGCTTCAAGACCCAGGAGGACGCCGACGCGGTCACCAACCGCATGGTCGGCGTGCCGGTCACCAAGGCCGAGATCAACGAGACGCTCGACGCGGACCAGGACTACACCGACGCCTGCAGCAAGAACGCCGGCCCGCTGATCGAGCACATGTCGACCATCAACGTGGTGCGCGACCTGGACCGGATGCGCCGCGCCGTCGGTGACTCCCAGCTCACCTTCGCCGGGTTCTCCTACGGCACCCTGATCGGTTCGACGTACGCCAACATGTACCCGAACAAGGTCCGCGCGATCATCGTCGACGGCAACGTCGACCCGGACCTGCGCCTGCACAACGGCCTGGAGTACGACCGCCAGCGGGCGAACGGCTTCGAGATCGCCCTGGACGAGTTCCTCAAGCGCTGCCAGGCCGCCGGCGCTCCGCGCTGCGCCTTCGGCGATGGCGACACCCGGGCCAAGTTCGACCAGCTCCGCGACCACCTGCGGACCAGCCCGATCACGCTGCCGAACGGCTCCAAGGTGACCCTGAGCACCTTCACCGGGGAGGTGGCCAGCGCCCTGTACTCGCAGGCCAAGCTGGCCCCGCTGGCCAAGTCGCTCCAGGCGACCTACCAGGTCTTCCAGAAGCCGGCCGCGACCGCCCTGCTGGCCCCGCAGGCGAACGTCTCGGACGAGGACGCCAACCTGCTCTCGGTGGACGTCCCGCGGGCGGCCCTGCGGGAGGCCCCGGTCGACTCCGAGTACACCGCGGACGACTCCTACCTGGCCGTCAACTGCCAGGACAAGCCGTACCCCTCCAACGACCGGGTGTTCGCGAACGCGGCCAAGGCCTGGGAGAAGGACATGCCGACCTTCGGTCGCTACCAGGCCTTCGACGCGCCGGCGTGCGCGAGCTGGCCGGCCCCGGCCCGGGACGCCGAGCGCTTCTCCGGCCCGTGGAACAAGAAGACCTCCAACACCGTGATGGTGATCGGCAACCTCTACGACCCGGCCACCCAGTACAAGTTCGCCCAGCGGATGCAGCAGGAGCTGAGCAACGCGGTGCTGGTCAGCGTCGACTCGATCGAGCACTGCGCCGTGGGCCGCAGCCAGGCGCTGAATCAGCTGGTCACCCGCTACCTGGTGGACGGCACCGCGCCGGCCGCCGGCCAGCTGCTGAAGCCGGACGCGGAGATCTTCCCGGCGGTCTGACGGAACGGCCCCCGGTGACCCGGGGGAGAAGTTGACGGTCGTGGTGGTCGGCGGTGCTGCCGGCCACCACGATCGTGCTTTACGGGCGATTTCCCGGAGCGCCCGGAAGGCCCGGGGAATGCGGCAGTGGATCGTCATCGAACCTCCGGTGGAGCGGATTCCTGCGAGTCGTCGGCGACCGTAGCCCATGCCACTGACAATCGCGTTCCGGTGCGACGGTGAAGGTCACGGCCGGTAAGGGTCACGGAAAATGACGTACTGTCACACTATTCAATAACCAATTCCCGCGCCCGGGTATCCGTGTTAGCGTGCGGGCCGCCGGCTTCTCTCGAACTCGGGAAAGTGAGGGCGGGCCATGCAGGACGAATTCTCCCGACGGGGTTTCCTGGGCGGTGCCGGCGCGGCGGCCGCCGGGATCACCGTCGGTTCCACGGGCGCGGCGGCAGGCGCGGCGGCGGCCGGGGACGCGCACCGGGAGCCGCCGCAGGGGCGGTCGGTGCTGCCGGGCGATCCCCGGTACCGGACCCTCGCCCAGGGCTTCAACCAGCGGTGGAGCAGCACCCCCGCGTACATCCGGCTGGTGGGCGACGAGGCGGACGCGGTCGCCGAGCTGAACCGCGCGCTGGACGCCGGGCTACGGCCGACGGTCCGCGGCGGCGGGCACTGCTACGAGGGCTTCGTCGACAACGACGGGGGCGTCATCCTCGACCTCAGCACGATGCGCGGCGTCGCCGCCTCGACCGACAAGTTCGGCCGGCCCACGTACGGCGTCGAGGGCGGCGCGACCAACTGGGACGTCTGCACCACGCTGTTCCGCGAGTACGCCGTCGCGCTGCCCGCCGGGTCCTGCTACTCGGTCGGCGCGGGCGGGCACGTCTGCGGCGGCGGGTACGGCCTGCTCTCCCGACGGCACGGGCTCACCGTGGACCACCTCGTCCAGGTCGACGTGGTCACCGTCCGGGGCGGCCGCGCGGTGGTGACGCAGGCGCACCGCGAGGACGCGCAGGGCTCGCCCGAGCAGGACCTCTTCTGGGCCCACACCGGCGGCGGGGGCGGGAACTTCGGGGTGGTGCTGCGGTACCACTTCGCCTCGGACGTACCCCAGCCGCCGCCCCGGGTCTGGCTGAGCAGCGTGGCCTGGCCCTGGGCCGAACTGCTCGACCGGCCCGAGGACTTCGAGACCCTGGTGGCCAACTTCGGCGCCTTCATGGCCGAGCACAGCGGCCCGCAGGAGCCGGTGTACCAGGGGCTGTTCGCGATCCTCAAGCTCACCCACCACTCCAACGGGAACGTCGTCCTGTTCAGCCAGTGGGACGGCGAGGACCCGGGCCCGCTCGACGCGTTCGTGGCGGCGGTCGAACGGGGGATGACGACGCGATCGACGGTGCAGACCCGGGCGGCCGGCGGGCTGTTCCTGCCCTACCCGGACAAGCGGCGCCGGATGCCCTGGTTCCAGGCGACCATGACGCTCAACCCCTCGGGCGACAACCAGCGCGGCAAGTACAAGTCGGCCTACCACCGGGAGCCGTTCGCACCGGAGCAGATCGCCGCCTTCCGGGACTGGCTGGTGCGCGACGTCGAGGGGGCGGACCTCTCGAACACGCTGGTCCAGATCGACTCCTACGGTTGCCGGATCAACACCCGCCGTCCCGAGGAGACGGCCGTCCCGCAGCGTGACTCGATCATGAAGCTGCAGTACCAGACGTACTGGACGGACCCGGCCGAGGACGAGAAGCACCTGGCCTACCTGAGCGGGCTGTACCGCGACGTCTACCGGGGGACGGGCGGGGTCCCGGAGGTCGACACCGCGACGGACGGTGCCTACGTCAACTACCCGGACAACGACCTGGGCACCGCCGACCAGCCCGACCCTGCCTACCCGCGCCTCTATTACAAGGGCAACTATCCACGGCTGCAGCGCGCCAAGGCCCACTGGGACGGGAAGGAGGTGTTCCACCATGCCCAATCCATCATCCCGGCCGAATCCTGAGCAGTGAGCCCTGAGCCCTGAGCCCTGAGCCCTGAGCCCTGAGCAGTGAGCCCTGAGCTCGAACGCCGGTGCTCGAACCCCGGTGCCCCGGAGGCGTGGGGAGGCGCCCCCGCTCCCCACGTCCGTGACACGACCCCGGGCCGGCCCGCTCCGCTACGCGGCCCGTTCCGTCTCCTCCTCGACGATCCGTCCGTCCCGGACCTCGATCACCCGGTCGGCGAGCCCCATCAGCGTCGGGTCGTGGGTGGCGACCAGCACCGTGACGCCCTCGCTGCGCACCACCGCGCGCAGCAGCTCCATGATCGAGCGGCCGGTCTCGGAGTCCAGCTGACCGGTCGGCTCGTCGGCGATGATCAGGCTGGGCTCGTTGGCCAGCGCACGGGCGATGGCGACGCGCTGCTGCTGGCCGCCGGAGAGCTCGCCGGGGCGCTGGTTGGCGTGGTCGGCCAGCCCGACCAGGGCGAGCAGGGTGTGAGCGCGCTCCTCGCGTTCGGCGGCCGGGGCCTTGCGCAGTCGCATGGGCACGCCGACGTTCTCGGCGGCGGTGAGCATCGGGATCAGCCCGAAGGACTGGAAGACGAAGCCGATCCGCTCCCGCCGCAGGGCGAGTCGACCGTCCTCGTCCAGCCCGGCGAGGTCGATGCCGTCCAGCGCGATGCTGCCGCCGGTCGGCGTGTCCAGGCCGCCGACCAGGTTGAGCAGGGTGGTCTTGCCGGAGCCGGACCGGCCCTTGAGTGCGGCCAGTTCTCCGCGGCCGACGGTGAACGACACGCCGCGCAGGGCGTGCACGGTCCGCTCGCCGGTGCCGAAGCTGCGGCGGAGATCGGTCACGGCCACCATCGGCTGGGTGGTGGCGGTGTCGGCGGTGGCGGCCTGATGCTGCGTCATGCGGCGTCCCCCCTGTGGGCGTGGCGGCCCGGTTGTAGCCGGGTCCCGTCCGGGTCTACGGATATGTCTGCTCCGGTGGTTCACCTTCCCGGGCGGGAATCCGAGAAGAAGGCGTCCCGGGTCAAAAGGGCGCGCCGAAGCCGGAGTTGTGAAGTGTGCATGGCATTCAAGTGGGGGCATCCCCGGCCGGGATGCTATCAATGAAAGGAATTTGCTCACTGGTTACTTGATTCGCGCAAGTCCCTTCCGTTCCTGGATCGAATCTGACAGCATCGTCCGCTATCCGGCGACCGATTGCCGGTGATCAATGCGCCGGGTGTGCTCGCGATGTGTCCGTCTGTGGCCGATTTGTACTCGGGCCGGATCGATGAGCGGGGCCCGGGGATGCAACCGGGGACGTAAATCCGGGGGAGGAACTTGATGCTCGGCTTCGTCGTGCGCCGACTGCGCGGGCGAGTGCCGCTGGCTGCCGCTGTCCTGTTTGCGGTGCTGATCACCACGTCTGTGCTGACCGCCTTGGTGGCCTTCAACAGCAGCGTCGGTGAGGCCGGCCTGCGGCAGGCGCTCCAAGGGCCCGGTCACGCCCGGACCACGGTGGCGGTGACCGGTGAGCACGGGCTCGACCAGCGGTCCAAGGACGAGGCGGCGCTCGCCGCCTACCGGCAGAAGCTCTTCGGCGACCTGCCCGTCCACACCGACAGCCTGACGCGCAGCCGTTCCTACAGCCTGCCGGTATCCGGCGCCGCTGCTGACGGCACACCTGCGACCGGCACACCTGCGATCACCACGCCCGCGACGGGCAGCGGCGCGGGCAGCGCCCCCGGCGCCCCGCTCGACCTCACGGTCCTCGCCGACCTGGACCGCGGCCGGGTCCAACTGGTGGCCGGCGCCTGGCCGGGTGCCGCCACCGGACCGGTGCAGTCCGCCGCCCCGGAGGCCGCCGTCCCGCAGAGCCTGCTGCGCCGGCTCGGTCTGACCGAGCAGGCCCTGCCCGCCGAGGTCCGGCTCGTCGACCGGAACGACGGCAAGCCGCTGACCGTTCGGATCACCGGCGTCTACCGGGCCACCGACCCGACCGCCCCGTACTGGCGGATCGACCCGGTCGGCGGCCACGAGATCGAGGTCGGCGGCTTCACCACCTTCGGCCCGATGATGGTCGACCGGAGCGCCTTCGCCACGGCCGGCCTGGTCCAGGGCGGCGTCGGCTGGTCGCTGGACGCCGACTTCTCCGGCGCCGACCGGGCCGCCGCGCAGGCCGTCGGCAACCGCGCCCAGCACCTCTCCGAGGAACTGCGCGGCACCGCCTCGCTCGGCGCGACGACCGACCTGCCGGACATCATGCGCGAGCTGTCCGACAGCATGGTGGTCGCCCGGTCCACCCTGCTGATCGGCGCCCTCCAGCTGGCGGTGCTCGCCGCGGCGGCCCTGCTGCTGGTCGTCCACCTGATCGCCGCGCGGCAGGAGTCCGAGAACGAGATCCTCGCCGCGCGTGGCGCCTCGGCCTTCAGGCTCGGCTCCTTCACCGCCCTGGAGTCGCTGCTGCTGGCCCTGCCCGCAGCGGTCTTCGCACCACTGCTGACCCCGTTCCTGGTCCGCGCGCTGGCCGGCCTCGGCAGTTCCCGCCAGGTCGCCCTGGACACCGGCATCAGCTGGTCGCTCTGGCCGGTGGCCGTGATCTGCGCGTTCGCCTGCATCCTGCTGGCCACCGTGCCCAGCGTGGTGCGCGGCGTCGGTGCCGCGCTGCGCCGCCGGGCCGGACGCCGTCAGGCCGTGGTCTCCGGCGTCGCCCGCAACGGCGGCGACCTCGCCGTGCTCGCCCTGGCCGTGCTCGCCTACCAGCAGCTCGACCAGTACGGCGGCGGGCTGTCCCCCGACTCCACCGGCCGGCTCGACGTGGACCTGCTGCTGGTCGCCACCCCGACCCTCGCACTGTGCGCCGGGACCCTGGTGGTGCTGCGGCTGCTCCCGCTCGTCGCCCGGCTCGGCGCCCGCGCGGCGGCCCGCGGCCGCGGCCTCGGGCCCGCCATGGTCGGCTGGCAGCTGGCCCGCCGGCCCGGCCGCGCCACCGGACCCGTCCTGCTGCTCGTCATGGCCGTGGCCACCGGTGTCCTGGCTCTCGGTCAGCACGCCACCTGGACCTCCTCCCAGCGCGACCAGGCCGCCTTCGCCACAGGCGGAGGTCTGCGCATCTCCGGTTCGCACAACGCGCCGATGGGCCAGGGCGGCCGCTACGGCAGCCTGCCCGGCGGCGACCGGCTGGTCGCGGTGGTGCGCGACGAGCAGCCGCTGCAGGGCGGTGCCGGCCAGCTGATGGCCGTGGACGCCGCCGCCTTCGCCGACCGTGTCCCGGTCCGCTCCGACCTGCTCGACGGCCACACCGGCAAGGAGGTCTTCGGCACGCTCGCGGCCCCGGCCCCCGTCGGCATCCCGCTGCCCGGCTCCCCGCTGCGGATCGACGCCGACATCGCGGTGAGCCAGCAGGACCCGACCAAGTGGATCAGCAGTGCGGTCCACTCCGAGGTCCGGCTGCTGCTGCGCGACCGCTTCGGCCTGGTCCACAAGGTCCCGTTCGGCGAGCTCCCGCTGAAGGGCGACGTCCGCTCCTCGATCCGGCTCGACGCGCTGGTCGACGCCCCGGTGGGCTCGGTCGCCGCCCCGCTGACCGTGGTCGGCGCGACCGTCGCCTTCAGTGACCACAGCGACGGCGAGGTCGCGGTGCGGAACCTGGCCGTCGCGCAGACCACCGACGGACCGTCCACCGCCGTTGCGTTGCCGGTCGGCACCGGGTGGAACCTCAAGCCCCCGGCCTCCCGCAACCCCGCAGACAACTCGCCGGTGGCCGCGCTCGCCTCCGAAGCGGCCGCCGCCGACAACCTGTTCACGGTCCGCTACCACTCCGCCCGCGGCATCGGCGACTCCGTGCGCGCCGTGCTGCTCCCGACCGGGCCGGCCCAGCCCGCCGCCGTCAACGGTGTCGCCACCCGCGACTACCTGAAGGCCGTCGGAGCCTCGGTCGGCGACACCCTCCAGGTGCCGCTCAGCGGGGTCGTCGTCCCGGTGAAGGTGACCGGCGCGATCGAGGCCATGCCGGTGGCCGGCCGGCGGGCGCTGGTGATGGACCTCGACTCGGCCGCCCGGATGCTGTCCGCCCAGGACCGCAACCTGCCGACCCGCACCGAGTGGTGGCTGCCCGCCACCGGGCCGGGCGACCGCGCCCCGGCCGAGGCCGCCGCCGCCCTGCGCGCCGCCCCCGGAAGCCAGGACCTCGCGCTCTACGACGAGGTCTCCGACGGGCTCCTCGGCGACCCGGTCGGCGCCGCCCCGCAGAGCGCGCTGATGGCCATCGCCATCGTCACCGCCGTGCTCGCCGCGATCGGCTTCGCCGCCGCGGTGGCCGGTTCCGCCCACGAGCGCTCCCGGGACTCCGCGCTGCTGCTCGCCCTGGGCGCCCCGCGCAAGCAGGTCACCCGCACCGTCGCCGCCGAGAACGCGGTGCTGGTCGGCCTCGGCGGGATCGTCGGCCTCGCCCTGGGCGCCCTGCTCGTCCGGCTGATCGTGCCCTTCGTGGTGCTGACCCCGGCCGCCCGCCGCCCGGTGCCCGAGGCCCTGGTCGAGCTGCCGTACGGTCAGGCGCTGCTGTTCGCGGCCGCGATCGCCGCCGTTCCGCTGCTGTCGGCCTTCCTGCTCGGGCGCCGGCGTCGAGACGTGGCTTCCCGGCTGCGCCACGTGGAGGAGATGTGACCACCAAGGCCGGCACCACCGTGCCCACCCCCGCGCCGGGGCCCGCGTCCGGGCCCGGACGCGCCCACCGGCCCGCGCCCTGGGTCCGCACCCGGCTGCGCGCGATGCCACTGGCCGCGCTGCTCACAGCGGCCCTCGCCTTCGTCACCGTGTTCCTGGCGGCGGCCTTCCCGCGCGTCGCGGACCGGAGCGCGGACACCGCGCTCCAGGAGTTCACCCGCAGCCTGGGCACCGGCGTCACCAACCTGGAGTTCACCGCCGAAACGGGCCGCGCGGACACCGGGGCGGACCTGGACGCCATCCAGCGGAAGCTGGGCGAGCGGATCGGACGGGACCTCCCGCTGGGCTCGTCGGCCCAGGCCTACGGCACCCGGGTCAAGACCGGGCGTCAGATGTTCAACCCGGGGTTCACCCGGCTCTCCGAAAGAGCCACCCCGGCGCTCGGCCTGTACTACCTGCACGGACTCGCCGACCGGGCGACCCTGACCGCGGGCACCTGGCCGGGCCCCGCCCCGGCCGACGGCCCGCTGCCGATCGTGCTGAGCCAGCAGGCCGCCGAGGCCGTCAACATCAAGGTCGGCGACGTCATCGAGAGCGGCACCGACGGACCCGTCGCGCTGCGCAGCACCGTGGTCGGCCTCTACCGGGTCAACGATCCCCAGGACCCGTTCTGGGAGGGGCTCGGCTGTCCGGCCAGGGCCTGCCTGGGCCTCAAGGGCGATGACGCCTGGTACTGGACCAGCGGCTTCGTCGACGGCGGCAGCCTGACCGCGCTGGCCCGCTGGGGTTCGAGCGGCCAGAACTTCTGGCGGCTGCCCGTCGACCCCGACGCACTGCACGCCGACCAGCTCGACCGGACCCGCGCGACACTCGCCTCGTACATGGCCGGCCCCGGCATGACCGCACTGATCGACTCGACCCTCCGGGCCGACCTGCACGCCACCTCGCTGATGCCGGACGTCCTCGCCCGGGCCGCCGACCGCTACCAGGCCGCCGGCCCGCTGGGCGCCATCGGGCCCGCCGGGGTCGCCGGCGTCGCGGTCGTGGTGCTCTGTCTGGCCGCGGCGCTCAGCACGGACCGGCGCACCGCCGAGATCCGCTTGCTCCAGGCCCGCGGCGGCTCGCGCGGCGGAGTGCTGCTGCGGCTGCTCGCCGAGGGCGCGGTGACGGTGCTGCCCGCCGCCGTGCTCGGCACGGCCCTCGCTCTGGTGCTGCTGCCCACTTCGCGCTGGGGCAACTCGGTGGTGCTCGCACTCGCCGTGACCCTGTTCGCGATCCTGGCCTTCCCGGCCCGGGCCGCGCTGCTCTGGGCGCGTCCGCGGGCGGCCGGCGGCTGGCGCCGGGTGATCGGCGAGCTCGCCGTGCTGGCCGTCACCGCCGCCGCCGTGGCCGAGGTCCGCCGTCGGGGCGTCGGCCACCCGGGCAGTGCGGTGGACCCGCTGCTGGTGGCCGCCCCGCTGCTGCTCGCCGTCTCCGGCGGCCTGCTGCTGGCCCGGATCGAGCCGGTCGTGGTCGGCTGGCTGGCGGCACTGGCCGGCCGCGGCCGCGGACTGGTCGGCTTCCTCGGTCTGGTCCGGGCCGCCCGCGACAACTCGGGGCGCCGCCGGCCCTCCGTACTGCCGCTGCTCGCCCTGCTGATCGCCGTCACGGCCACCGGCTTCGGCGCCACCGTGCTCACCGCGGTGGACCAGTCCCGCACCCGTGCCGCGCGCATCACCACCGGTGGCGACGTGTCCGTCAGCGTCCCGGTCTACGCGACCCTGCCGGAGGCCTTCACCAAGGCGGCCGGCGAACTGCCCGGCGTCCGGGCCGCCACCGGCGCCTGGATCGAGGAGCGGGCCACCTTCATCGGCGGCGACCGGGGCACCACCGACGCCATCCTGGTGGTGGTCGAGCCCGACGCCTACGCGGAGATCTCCCGTACGGCCGGGGTCGGTCAGTACGACCCGGCCGAGCTGGCCGCCGCTCCGGGTGGCAAGGACAGCCCGGTGCCCGCGCTGTTCAGCCGGGACCTGGCCGAGCGACTGGCCACGGGCGCGCCGCAGGTGCGCACGCCCGGCGGCAGCCAGATGGCCACCACCGTCGCCGGGGTGGTCACCGCCACGCCCGCCCTGCCGGACCCCGGCAAGCCGTTCGTGGTGGTGCCGGCCGGCCCCGCGGCGGAGCACCTGCCGGAGCTCAAGCGGGCGACCAAGGTGAACAAGTGGTTCGCGGTCGGCGACGTCGATCCGGTCCGGGTCCGCGCCCTGCTGATCGAGAGCGGCATCGGCGGCGGCGCGAATCTGGGGAAGCACGCCAAACTGGTCAACGAGGAGGCCAAGGCGGCGGGGAAGACCTCCGGTGGCCTGCCCCCCGGCTACGCGGTGCACAGCAGCCGCGACAAGATCGCCGAGTTGGCCGCCGACCCGGTGCAGCACGCGGCCGGACGGCTGTTCTGGTACTCGGGCTTCGCGGCCGCCGGGTTCGCCCTGCTGGCCGTGCTGCTGACGCTGCTGCGGGCCGCGCCGGACCGCATGGCGGTGCTCGCCCGGCTGCGCACCATGGGCCTGCGGCCCAGGCAGGGCCTGGCGCTGATCGTCGCCGAGTCGCTGCCGCAGACCCTGGCGGCGGCCGTCGGCGGCGGCCTGGTCGCCCTGGCCGCGGTCGCCCTGCTCGGGGGCGCCTTCGACCTCTCGGCCCTGGTCGGAGCCACGGTCGCCGACACCTTGGCCCCGGCGGTGATGCCGGTGCTGCTGCCCACCGTCGGTCTGACCCTGGTGGTCTGCCTCGGTGTGGTGGTGGAGACGCTGGTCGCCGGCCGGCGCCAGATCGCCACCGAACTGCGCGCGGGGGAGCGGCAATGAGGCCGGGAACGGTGGCGGCCGCGAGCGCGGCCGTGCGGCCGGAGACGGCGGCGGCCGGCGGCGCGAGGGGAAGGCCGCGACCGGCGGCCGGGAGCGGCGAACGGGCCGTGACAGCGGCGCGGGTCGCCGGGACAGTGGAGAGCGGTGCGATGAAGCAGACAGTCGAGACAGGAGACGAGCGGTGATGAGCACTCCCCAGGAGCGGACGGTCGTCGAGGCCCCCAGCCTCCAGGAGCTCCAGCAGCGGGCCCTCGCCGCCGCCTCGCCCAAGGCGTACGGCGAGGGATCGGCCATCGTCTGCGACCGGCTGGTCCGGATCTTCAGTGCGGAGGGGGTCGAGGTCCAGGCGCTCCAGGGCCTGGAACTGACCATCCGCCAGGGCGACCTGGTCGCCCTGGTCGGCGCCTCGGGCAGTGGCAAGTCCACCCTGCTCACCATCCTCGCCGGGCTGGACGTGCCGACCGCCGGCACCGCCACCGTGGCCGGCTGCGACCTGCTGGAGATGTCGGTCAAGGAGCGGCTGCGCTACCGGCGCGAGGTGGTCGGCTTCATCTGGCAGCAGACCGCCCGCAACCTGCTGCCCTTCCTCACCGCCGCCGAGAACATCGCGCTGCCGATGCAGCTGCGCGGCCGCCGTTCCGGCGCCGGCGGGGCGAAGCAGCAGGCGGTCCGGGTGGCCGAACTGATGGAGGCACTGGAGATCGGCGAGCTCGCCCACCGCAAGCCCAACGAGCTCTCCGGCGGCCAGCAGCAGCGGGTGGCGATCGCGGTGGCGATGGCCAACAACCCGCCGGTGCTGCTCGCCGACGAGCCCACCGGCGAGCTGGACTCGGAGACGGCCGGGATCATCTTCGAGTCCTTCCGCACCGTCAACCGCGAACTGGGCGCCACCGTCGTGATCGTCACCCACGACCCGATGGTCGCGGGCGAGGTCCGCCGCACGGTCGCGATCCGGGACGGGCGGACCGCCAGCGAGGTGTTGCGCCGCACCGTGACGGACGAGCACGGCGAGGAGTCGGTGAACGAGCGCGAGTACGTGATGCTGGACCGCAGCGGCCGGGTGCAGCTGCCGGTCAAGTTCCTGGAGTCGCTCGGCATGGAGCACCGGGTGGCGGTCGACCTCGCGGCCGACCACATCGAGGTCCGGCCGGACGACATCGCCGGGCACTGACCCGGGAGCGCGTTGCCGACCGGGGGCGCGCACTGACCGGAGCGCGCCCACCTGGAGCGCGTTGCTGACCGGAGCGCGCCCGCCCGGAACAGATCTGCCCGGAGCGCGCCGGTCCCGGGAGGCGGTCGCCGCCTCCCGGGACGGTCAGCCGTCGCCGCCCATCCGCTGGAAGAGGCCGCTGCCCTCGGCCTCGGTACGGAGGTCGGGCGGTGCCTCCTGCGCGGCGCGATCGCCGCGTGAGGTGGCGGTGCAGAGGGCGAAGACGATCAGGGCACTGGCCGCCACGGCGAGGATGCCCAGCGCGGTCAGGACGCGTAGCCAGGTCAAGGTAGTGCCTCCTGGGGGACGGTGCGGCCCGCACTGACCTGCACGACGCCGCCGGGGATGTATCGGCAGGCCGGGCCGCACGGTCGAGTGCCCACGGACGGTTCTTCCCGCCGGATGGTGCACAAGAGGCCGCCCACATGGGCGCTCGAAGCACTTTCAGGGCGCGTCACACCCCGTCGCGCGCCCCCACGATGGCAGCCGCCCGTCCGGTCCCGCTGCTTATCTGGGCCCGCAGGGCGACGAGGTCCGGCTTCCCGAGCCCGTTCAGCGGGATCGCGGGCAGCAGCAGGAGTGTGTCGGGGGCGCATAGGCCGAGGCCGCGCGCCCGGCACCACCGGTGCAGCTGCTCGGCCGTCAGCCGCGACCCGGGGGCGAGGGCGACGGCGGCGTGCACCCGCTCCAGGCGGTCCGGGGCGGTGGTCGTGAACATCACCGCCTCCCGTACCTCCGGGTGGGTACGCAGCGGCTCCTCGATCTCGCGGGGGAACACATTGTGCCCCTCGATGATCGCCATCGGGCTCCGCCGGCCGGCCACCGTCAGGTAGCCGGCCGCGTCCAGGCTGCCCAGGTCGCCGGTGTGCAGCCAGCCGTCCCTGAACACCCGCTCGGTCAGCTCCGGGTCGCGCCAGTAGCCCACCATGGCGGTCGGCGTGCGGATGCAGATCTCCCCGGTCCGGTCCGGCGGCAGCTCGGCGCCGTCCTCGTCCAGGATGCGCAGCCCGGTGTCCGGGTACGGCCGGCCGGCGGTGGTCAGCAGCCGCGGTGCCAGGTGCTCGTCCGGGTCCAGCCGGGCGACCGGCCCGCACTCCGTCAGGCTGTAGGTCTGGTGCAGCACCCGGCCCAGTCGCCGGGTCGCCTCGGCGAGGCGCCGCGGCGAGGCCGCGCAGCCGGTGTAGCCGACCCGGCGCAGGCTGCCGGTGTCGGTGCTGGGCAGCAGCGGGTGGTCGAGCAGCCGGTACAACAGGTGCGGCGGCAGGTACATCCGGGACACCCGGTGCCGCTCGACCGCGGCCAGCACGGCCCCGGCGTCGAAGCCGTCCTGCATCACCACCGTGCCGCCCGCGGCCAGCGCCAGATCCGCCGTGGTGCCGCCGCCGTGGCAGAGCGGGGTGCACAGCAGGAAGACCGACCCGGACAGCAGCCGTGGGCGCGGCGGACGGGTGAAGCGGCGCAGCACCCCTTTCGGACGCCCGGTGGTGCCGCCGGTGAACCGCACCGCCATCACGTCCTCGGGCCGGTAACGGGGTTCGAGCGGGGCGGGGGAACGGGCCGCGGCGAGGTCCAGCAGGTCCGTGCCGAGCCCGAGCGGTGCCGGGCCCAGGGAGAGCAGAGCGGCCGAGGGCACGGCCCCGGCGATCCCTTCGGCCGCCGCCGCGCACCGGACCGGGTCGAAGACCAGCGCGGAGGTTCCGGCGAACTCCGCCAGCGCCACCTGCTCCGCGACCGGCCCGTCCGGGAACGGCATCGCGACCCGGCAGCCCAGCAGGTTCGCGGCCAGCCGCACCAGCAGCGCCTCCGGCCGGTTCCCGGCCAGCACCGTCACCCCGTCCCCGCGCCCGAGCCCGGCCCGCTCCAGTGCCCGGGCGGCGCGGTGGACCAGGTCCAGGCACTGCTGCGCGCTCCACGCCCCGTCCCCGGACCGGATCGCCACCCGGCCGGGATCACGCGCCAGCCCGTCCAGCACCAGCGCGGTGTACGTCGGAGCCGCCTCCGCCATGGCCCGCCCTCCTGTCTGACGGCGTGTCAGCCTAGTGGATGTCCGGCCCCACGGATGCACTGCGGTCGACCGGGGCCCCACGGGCACCGGCGCGCGGGCGGGGCGGGGCGTGGCCGGGGCGGGGTTGTTGTTAGGGTTCCCGGTCGGACGTGAACGGGGGCTCGGGCTGGTGGGCGGCAGGGTGGACGCGGTCGTGGCGCCGTACGGAGTGGTCGATCTGCGGGGCGAGGCCGGGGCGGGCTTCGTCACCGCCTACCCGGCCGACGCCGTCGTGGTGGTGTCCGGGCTGCCCGGGGCCGGGAAGAGCACGCTGCTGCGCCGCTGGTCCGGGGCGGCGGTCCTGGCGGTGGACCCTCGGACGGTGCACGAGGCCTGCGAGGCGGTGATGCCCGCCGCCCTGCCGTACGCGGTGTACCGGCCGTGGGCCCGGCTGGAGCACTTCCGGCTGCTGCGCTCCTCGGTGCGCGGCGGGGGTCCGCTGCTGGTGCACGACTGCGGCAGCCGGGCCTGGATGCGGCGCTGGCTCGCCCGGGAGGCGGGCCGGCAGGGCCGCGAACTGCACCTGGTGCTGCTGGACGTCGGCGCCGCCACCGCGCTGGACGGTCAGCGGGCCCGCGGTCGGCGTGCCTCCGCCAGGGTCTTCGCCCGCCACCGCCGCGGCCTGGAGGGGCTGTTGGCCGCCTTCACCCGGCACGTGCGCTCCGACGGCCCGATGCCGACGCCGGAGGCCTCGTCCGTGCTGCTGCTGGACGCCGTCTCCCGCGCCCGCGCCGAGACGGTGCGCTTCGGAGCGGGCTGACCGTCGGCCGCGGGTGGGCCCGGCCGGCCGGGTGCCGCAGGCAGGGCCGCCCGGCCACCGGCCGCGAGCGGGCCCGCGACGGGCGAGAATCGGCCTACCCGGGGACCATGATCGCCGGATCGGCCCGCGGCCGCCCCCGGCACTGCCAGACTGAGGCCGGCAGAGTCCGTCACGGAGAGAGGTCACACCCCGCATGTCCAGCAGCGCCGTCGTCGAGAATCCGTGGTTCCGCAGGTTCAACCCGTCCGACTCCGCGCCCGCCCGGATCGTGATCTTCCCGCACGCCGGCGGCTCGGCCAGCTACTACCTGGAGTACGCCAACGCGCTGGCGCCGCACGCCGATGTGCTCGCCGTCCAGTACCCCGGCCGGCAGAACCGCATCGGCGAGCCGACGATCGGCTCGGTGACCGGGCTCGCCGAGCAGCTCGCCCGGGAACTGCGGGAGTGGGCGGACCGGCCGCTGACCTTCTTCGGGCACAGCATGGGCGCGGCCGTCGCCTTCGAGACGGTCCGGTGCTTCGAGCGCGACGGCGTGAAGGGGCCCGACCGGCTGTTCGTCTCGGCCGGCCGCGCGCCCTCGCTGCCCCGCACGACCAGGATCCACCAGCTGCCGGACGACGAACTGCTCGCCGAGATCTCCGCGCTCGGCGGCACGGACGAGCGGGTCCTCGCCCTCTCCGCCCTGCGCGAGCTGATCCTGCCGAGCCTGCGGGCCGACTACACGGCCGTCGAGACCTACCGCAGCGCCCCGGACGCGACCGTGTCGCTGCCGATCACCGCCCTGGCGGGGGAGTCCGACGTGCACGCCACCGTCGACCAGGTCGGCCAGTGGGAGCGGCACACCACCGGCGCCTTCGACCTGCGGGTCTTCCGGGGCGGGCACTTCTACCTGGCCGACCGGACCGCGGACGTGGTGGAGGTGATCACCGCGCACCTGCGCGGCTGAGCCGGTCCGGGTGGGCACCCGGAGCGGCGGCCCACCCGCGGCGGCCCCGCGAAGGTCCTGCGGCGCCCTGCTACGGCCCGGCGGCGCCGCGAACGGGCGCCGCGAACCGGACACCGGGTCGGCCCTCGAACCGACGTGCCCGAACCGGTGACCGGAGCGCTCCCGCTCGACTACTGTGCCTGGTTGACGGCCCATCAGCAGATCATCGGGAGGCAGCCGTGCGCCGGATCGCCGTTGTCGGAGCGGGCCAGGCCGGCCTCCAGCTCGCGCTCGGGCTGGTGGCGGACGGGTACCGGGTGACGCTGGTCGCCGAGCGCACCCCGGAGCAGCTGCGCGCCGGCCGGGTGCTGTCCACCCAGGCGATGTTCGGCCCCGCGCTGCGGATCGAGGCGGCCGCCGGGCTGGACCTCTGGGCGGATCGGGCGCCGTCCGTCTCCTCGGTGGAGGCGGTGCTGGCGGCGCCCCCGGGCGTGCGCGCGCTGGAGTACACCATGACGCTGGACGAGCCCGCCCAGTCGGTGGACCAGCGGCTCAAGCTGGCCGGCTGGCTGGAGCTGCTGGCCGAGCGCGGCGGCGAGATCGAGTACCGCACGCTGGACCGCGCCGGACTGCACGAGCTGGCCCGACGGCACGAGCTGACCGTGGTCGCCGCCGGGCGCGGCGCCCTGTCCGGGATCTTCGAGCGCGACGCCGTCCGCTCGCCCTTCGACCGGCCGCAGCGGGCCCTGTCCTGCCTGTACGCGCACGGCGTCGGCTCGCCGGCCCCGGCCGCCGGCCCGAGGGCCCGGATGAACGCCCTGCCGGGCCTCGGCGAGCTGTACCTGCAACCGGCGCTCACCCTCTCCGGCCCCTGCGACATCCTGCTCTGGGAGGCGATCCCCGGCGGCCCGCTCGACGCGTTCGGCGACGCCCCGCCGCCGGACGTCCAACTGGCCCGTATCCGCGAGCTGTTGGGCGAGTACCTGCCCTGGGAGGCCGAGTTCTGGACGCAGGCCGAGCCGACCGACGCCGGGGCCGGGCTGTTCGGTGCCGTCACCCCGGTGGTCCGGCGTCCGGTGGCCGAACTCGGCTCGGGCGTGGAGGCCGTCCACGTGCTGGGCCTCGGCGACGCGGTGGTGGTGACCGACCCGATCACCGGCCAGGGCGCCAACAACGCCGCCCGGGCGGCGGAGGCCTGCCGCCGGGCGGTCGTCGAGCACGGCGACGCCCCGTACACGGCCGACTGGATGTGCCGCAGCGCGGAACGGTTCTGGCAGCAGCAGTCCCGCCACAGCGTGGAGTTCACGGCCGCGATGCTGACCGTCCCGGAGCACCTCCAGGCCGTGTTCGCGGCAGCCGCCGAGCACCCGGAGGTCGGCCGCCGGCTCGCCAACACCTACGCCGAGCCGAGCGACCACGCCGCCTGGCTGGCCACCCCCGAGCTCACCGCCGCCTACCTGGCCTCGGTCGGGTGGTGACCGAGGTCGGGTCGTAACCGAGGTCGGGGCGCCGCCGAGGTCGGGAAGCAGCCGGGCTCGGGCGCGGCGACCCGCACTTGCCGCCGGGCGGTCCGCGGGACGACGCTGGAGGGGAACGGCAACGAGCACGGGAGGCGTCGCCCGTGGACGGACACGAGCCCGCGGGCCGGTCCGCCGTCGGCCACCGGAGCGTGCCGCACACGGCCGACCTGCAGGTCGAGGCCTGGGCACCGACGGCCGAGGGCTGCATCGGCGAGCTGGTGCGCGCCGTCGTCGCCGGCTTCGCCGACCTCGGCGGCGCGCGGATCGTCGGCGAGCGGGACTGCACCGTCCTCGCGGTGAGCGACCCGGACCTGCTCGCGGGCGTCCTGGAGGAGGTCGTCTACCGGATGGACGCCGACGGCGAACTGCCGGTGGCGGTGGCGATCGGGCCGATCGAGGGCCTGGACGGCGCCCGCCGGGTGACGGTCCGCTTCCGGATGGCCGACGCCGCCACGGCCACCCTCGTCGGCGCCGTACCGAAGGCCGTCGCACTGCACGACCTGGACCTGAGCGCCGGACCGGACGGCTGGACCTGCCGGGTCACCGTGGACGTCTGAGCCCGGCCCCGAGCGAAGCGGACCGGACCTGCGGGAGCGGGGTGAGCGAGGTGGAGATCGCACTGGTCGAGGCGGGCCGGAACCGCTGGCGGATCGAGCCGCGGCCGCCGATGCGGGTGCCCGGCGTGGTGTTCGCGACCGCTGCGCTGCTGCCGCAGGCCGCCGGGGACAAGGCCCTGGAGCAGGTGGCGAACGTCGCGACGCTGCCCGGGATCGTCCGCGCCTCCTACGCGATGCCCGACGTGCACTGGGGCTACGGCTTCCCGATCGGCGGGGTCGCCGCCACCGACGTCGAACGGGGCGGGGTGGTCTCCCCCGGCGGGGTGGGCTTCGACATCTCCTGCGGGGTCCGGCTGCTGGCGGCCGGCATCGGCCGGGACGAACTCGACCGCGAACGGCTCGACCGCCTGATGGACCTGCTGGACCGCACCGTCCCGCGCGGCCTGGGCCGGGGCGGCCTGTGGCGGCTGTCCGGGGCGGAGGAACTGGACGAACTCCTGCTCGGCGGCGCCCGCTACGCCGTCGAGCACGGCCACGGCGTGCCCCGCGACCTGGAACGCTGCGAGGACCGCGGCGTGCTGGCCGGTGCGGCCCCCGGCGAGGTGAGCACCCGGGCGGTCGAGCGCGGGCTGCAGCAGGTCGGCAGCCTCGGCTCGGCCAACCACTTCCTGGAGGTGCAGGCCGTCGACCGGGTGCACGACCCGGGGACCGCCGCCGCCTTCGGACTGCGGCCCGGCCAGGTCTGCGTCATGATCCACTGCGGTTCGCGCGGCCTCGGCCACCAGATCTGCACCGACCACGTCCGCGCCATGGACCGAGAACTGCACCGCTACCGGATCGAGGTCCCCGACCGCCAGCTCGCCTGCACCCCGGTCGACTCCCCGCGCGGCCGCGCCTACCTGGGCGCCATGACCGCCGCCGCCAACTACGGCCGGGCCAACCGGCAACTGCTCTCGGAGTCGGCCCGCCGCGCCTTCGCCACCGTGCTCGGGGTCGGACTGGAACTGGTCTACGACGTCTCGCACAACCTCGCCAAGCTGGAGACCCACGAGGTGGACGGCGAGCTCCGGACGCTGTGCGTGCACCGCAAGGGCGCCACCCGGGCCCTGCCGCCCGGCGACCCCGACCTGCCCGCCGACCTGGTGGCGGCCGGGCAGCCCGTGCTGGTGCCCGGCACCATGGGCACCGCCTCGTACGTCATGGTCGGCCTGCCCGGCAACGAGGCCTTCCGCTCCGCCTGCCACGGCGCCGGGCGGGTGCTGAGCCGCCACCAGGCGCTGCGTACGGTCCGCGGCGAGCAGCTGAAGAGCGAGCTGGAGGCACGGGGCATCGCGGTGCGGCCGGCCTCCTGGCGGGCACTGGCCGAGGAGACGCCCGAGGCGTACAAGGACGTCGACGCGGTGGCCGCCGTCACGGAGGCCGCCGGGCTCGCCCGCCAGGTCGCCCGGCTGGTGCCGTTGGGCGTGTGCAAGGGGTGAGCCCGGGGGAGCGAGGGGTGAGTTCGCCGCACCGGTCCGGGCGCGTCCCTCGACTCGCCCGGCCGGGCGCGCTTTGATGTCGGACGCATCCGTCACCGTCACTGGAGCGCGCCCGTCCCGCGAGCGTGTCCGTCACAGGAGGTGGTCATGCCGGGGAACCCGGAGCCAGCCGTCGACCGCCGGAGCGCCGGCGACGGCCCGGTGATCGAACTGCGCTCGCTCACCAAGCACTACGGCGGCACGGTCGGCATCGACCGGCTGGACGTGTCGGTCGAGGCCGGCGAGGTGTTCGGCCTGCTCGGCCCCAACGGCGCCGGGAAGACCACCACGCTGCGCTGCCTGGTCGGCCTGCTCAGCCCCAGCGACGGGCAGGTGCGGGTGCTCGGCCTGGACCCGGTGGCCGACCACGGCCGGCTCGCCCCCTCGATCGGCTACCTGCCCGGCGAACTGCGGCTCTACCCCGAGCTCACCGGACAGCAGACCCTCGACCTGCTCGCCGCCCTCCAGGGCGCGCCGGTACCGCGCCAGCAGGAGCTGTGCGATCGCCTCAAGCTCTCCCGCGCCGACCTGGCCCGGCCGGTGGGGCAGTACTCGCGCGGCATGAAGCAGAAGCTCGGGCTCGTCCAGTCGCTCCAGCACCGGCCGCCGGTGGTGGTGCTGGACGAACCGAGTGAGGGACTCGACCCGCTGGTCCAGGAGACCTTCTACGAACTGCTCGCCGAGGAGACCGCCGCCGGGCGGACCGTCCTGCTCTCCAGCCACGTGCTGCCCGAGGTGCAGCGGACCTGCGGCCGGGTCGCCATCGTCCGCCACGGCCGGCTGGTCACCGTCCGCTCGGTGGCCGAACTGCGCCAGGCCCGGGCCCGCCGGGTCCGGCTGCTCCTCGACGACGGGCGCGGCGCCAGGCCGCTCGGCACCGCGGAGCGCTGGTCCCCGCGCTGGGACGGCCCCCGGGTCGAGCTGCTGGTGCCACCGGACGAGGTGGTCGCCGCGGTGCGCGACCTGCTCGCCGAACAGCCGGTGGCCGACCTGACGGTGGAGGAGGCGGGCCTGGACGAGGCCTTCCTCGACCTCTACCGGTCCGTCGGGGCCGAGGAGCACGCGAACGGCGGCAGCCTCCCGGAACCGGAGGAGCGGCCGTGAACCCGGGCACCGTCAACCGCCGCCTCCCGCTGGTCTGGCTCGCCCTGCACCGGCGCCGCCGGATGCTGCTCTCCCTGCTGTTCGGCATGGTCGTCTTCGAGACCCTGATCGTGGTGATCGCCGGGACCGTCCCGACCGGCGACCTGTTCGGCGAACGCCGCACCCCGCCCGGCGCGTTCAAGGCCTTCAGCGGCTCCAACGGCGACGTCTCCATCGCCAGCTACCCCGGTCTGCTCGGCGCCGGACTCACCCACCCGTTCTGGATCGCCCTCCAGCTGACCGTGATCGGCTCGCTCGGCGCCGCCGCCGTCGCGGCCGACGTCGAGTCCGGGACCATCGAGCTGCTGATGACCCGCCCGGTCTCCCGTCGCCGGCTGCTCGCCGAACGGGCCGGCGCCCTGATCGCCGCCACCGTGCTGCTCAACGCCGCCGCCACGCTGACCCTCGCGCTCGGGGTGGCGGCCTCCGCCCCCCTGCGTGCCGCCGTCCCGCTGAGCGCGGTGTTCACCGCCGGACTGCTCGGCTGCGCCCTCGCGTTCTGCCTGACCGGGCCGGTGCTGGCGGTCTCCGCGATCAGTCGGCGGCGGGCCCACGTGATCGGCGCGGCCGTCGCGTTCGGCGCGGTCGGCTTCGCGCTCAACTTCGTCGCGCTGGCCTGGTCCCCGGCCAGGTCGCTGCGCTACCTCAGCCCGTTCCACTACTACGCGCCGGGCGACGTGCTCGGCCACGGCGGAGTGCCGTGGGCGGCCTTCGGCGTCCTGCTCGGGGTGGGGCTGATCGGGCTGGCGGCGGCCTTCCGGCTGCTGGAACGCCGGGACCTGGCGGCCTGAGGCGGGCCGCCCGGTCGTCCGTCATCCGCGGGTCGGCGAGCGGACCGCTGTGCAGGTCGGTGGCGTGGAGGGTGGTGCACCGCGGCCGTGAACGGCCGCCGCGGTCGAGCCGTCGCGGCTGCCGCCGCTCGACATCACGGGACTACGGGACAGCGCGTGACTCACGAGTCCTCGGCCGCCCCGGACCGGGCGGCCGGCGCGGCGGCGAAGGGCCCGTCCAGGGCGGCCCACTGCAGGAGCAGGATGGTCTTGCCGTCGGTGATGCGTCCGTCGCGGACCATGGCGAGGGCGTCGGCGAAGGGCAGTTCGAGCACCTCGATGTCCTCACCGTCCTCCTCGAGTCCGCCACCGGTTCCGGTGCGGTCGGCCGGGGTGTAGGGGGCGGCGTAGAAGTGCAGGCGCTCGGTGACGGAGCCGGGGCTCATGTAGGCGTCGAGGACGTGGGTGAGCGGGCCGAGCGTGACGCCGAGTTCCTCGGCGCTCTCGCGCCGGACGGCGGCGAGCGGGTCGTCGCCGTCGAGCAGCCCGGCGGCGGCCTCGACGAGCATGCCGTCCGGGTGGTCGTTGACGTACGCCGGGTAGCGGAACTGGCGGGTGAGCAGCACCAGGCCGCGCTCGGCGTCGTACGGCAGGACGACCGCGCCGTTTCCGCGGTCGTAGGTCTCGCGCTGCTGGGTGACCCAGCGTCCGTCGTGGCGCCGGTAGTCGAAGGTGGTGCGGCGCAGGACGTGCCAGCCCTGCGAGGTGAGTTCCACGTCTCGCACCACGACGTCGGGGTTGCGGGTCAGGTCGCGTCCGGCGCGGTCGAGGCCGGTGCGGCCGCGGTGGTCCGGGATGGCGGTCCCGGGGCGGGGGGTCACGCCGCCCCCCTGCGGGACGAGCATGGGCTTCTCGGTCATGGCGCGCTACGATACACGCAGAAACGTGCAAGAACAGGAGAAAGTACGGATGCTGGCTGCCGAGAGACGTGACCACCTGCTGGGCCTGCTCGCCCGCGAGGGCAAGATCGTGGCCAAGGACGTCGCCGCGGACCTCGGCATCTCCGAGGACAGCGTGCGCCGCGACCTGCGCGACCTGGCCGCCGAGGGACTCTGCCAGCGCGTCTACGGCGGGGCCCTGCCCGTCTCCCCGGCCGTCGCGGACTACGCGGCCCGGCAATCGGTCACGCCGGACGGCAAACGGCTGGTCGCCGCGGTCGCCGCCGCGCTCGTCCGGCCGGGCGGCGCCCTGATCCTGGACGGCGGCACCACCGCGCTCGCCGTCGCCCACGCCCTCCCGCCGGACCTGGCCTGCACCGTGATCACCCACAGCCCGACGGTCGCCGCCGCGCTGCTCGACCATGCCCGGGCCGAGGTCTTCCTGCTCGGCGGCCGCCTCTTCAAGCACTCGGCGGTCACCTGCGGCGCCGCCGCCGTCGAGGCCGCCCAGAACGTCTCGGCCGACCTGTGCCTGCTCGGCGTCACCGGCGTGCACCCCGAAGCCGGACTGACCACCGGCGACGCGGACGAGGCCGCGATGAAACGCGCCCTGGCCGCACGGGCCGCGGACACCTACGTCCTCGCCTCGTCCGAGAAGATCGGCACCGCCTCCCGGTTCCGCGTCCTGCCCTGGGAGGACATCAGCGGACTGATCACCGACGCCGATCCCGGCCACCCGGTCCTCGGTCAACTCGCGACGCGCGGCGTGGAGATCCTTGCGGCCGGCTGACAGCTACGGCGCGAACACCGGATCGCATGCTCGGCCCAGGGCCGGAGGAGTCCGCAGGGGCGTGCACGTTCGTGCACGTTCGTTCGCGTTCGTCAACGCAGCGCGAGGACCTGGCCGGGCAGGAGCAGGTCGGGGTCGTCACCGATGACCTCGCGGTTCAGTTCGTGGAGGGCCGGCCAGTCGTCCGGGACGCCGAGGGTCTGAGCGATACCGCTGAGGGTGTCGCCGGGTCGCACGGTCCAGGTGTCCGAATCGTCGCCGGTCACGTCGTCCGAGGCGGCGTCGTCGGCGCGGAGCAGGGGCGCGGGGGAGTGGGGCCGTGCCTGCGTCGGGCGGTGGTCGCGGGCGGCGTGCTCGACGGTGTGGTCGCCGCCGTGGGCGGCACGCCTTCCGCAGGCCGGCCACGGGGCCAGGCCGCGGCGTGCGGCGAGGTTCTCGGCCACGGCGATCTGCTGCTCGCGGGTGGCCTGGTCGGCGCGGGGCGCGTAGCCGAGGCCTCCGTTGGAGCGCCAGGTCCCCGCGTCGAACTGCAGTCCGCCGTAGTAGCCGTTCCCGGTGGCGGCGTTCCAGCGCCCTCCGCTCTCGCACCGGGCGAGGGCGTCCCAGTCCACGCCCGTCCGGACTCCCGTGGCCGCGCCCGCGGCGGACGACGCCGTGGCGCTGCCGACAACTCCGGCGAGAGCGAGCAGGGGAAGCAGGAGGGCGAGGACCAGGCGACGGACCACGGACAGCGGTGACATGAAAGCTCCGCACCTTCGGGAACAGGGACCGGGCATCGGAATGCCCTCTCCACCCATGCACAAGGCGGGGCGCCGACAGTTGCCGACAGGACGGGATCTCGTCCGGGCGGCGGTTCGACACCACCCGAACGCCACCCCGGCCGCGGCGCGGAGCCGTGCCGCGGGTCGCGGTCCTCGCGCTCCCGGTGCCGCCCGGTCCGATACTCCGACCGCGCACTTCCACCGGGTGGGCAGTCACATCGCCCGTACCGGCCGGGAGGTGGCCGAACGTCAGAGTTCGGGGAGCCGACCGGCCACCCGGGCCGCCGTCAACGGTTCCGGTGCGAGGCGGCGGTCGCGGGCCGGTTCTTCCGGTTGGTGTGTGCGGGGGTGGTGGAAACGGCGCGAGGGCCTGTGCTCGCGCGGGATGCGCGGGCGCAGGCCCTCGTGGGTCACTCCGGTGGTCCCTGTCCGGCCCCCGGGGTGAGGGGGAAGCCGGTGTGTCGGCTTAGTACCAGTGGTGGGACTGCCAGAAGTTCCAGGCGGCGTTCGGGCTGCCGTAGCGGGTGTTCATGTAGTCCAGCGCCCACTTGATCTGGGTGGAGGGGTTGGTCTTCCAGTCCGCGCCGGCCGAGGCCATCTTGGAGGCCGGCAGTGCCTGGCCCAGTCCGTAGGAGCCGGAGCTCGGGTTGGTCGCGGTCACGTTCCAGCCCGACTCGTGGGAGATGATCTGGCTGAACGAGGCCAGCTGGTCCGCCGGGACGATCTGGGCGGCGATGGCCTGCGGGGAGGCCTCGGCGGCGGAGGCGACGGCGGGGACCACGGCGGCGCCCAGGGCGGTCACACCGGCGGCGCCGGCGAGAATCGCGGCAGAGGTACGCATACGGAGCTTGAAAGCGGGCATGTAGAGCAAGACCTCGTTCGG
>NZ_JBSHBN010000082.1:0-40346 GCF_053612025.1 Kitasatospora sp. NPDC054768 | reverse complement strand
CCCCGCTGGACGTCCTGCGGGGGCCGCGGCCGTGCCCGGGCTCAGTGCCCGTTGACGTCCACCACCTCGACGCCGCGGATGTTCCGCTCGATCTCCTCCGCCGGCAGCGCGATCGCCAGCGCCCAGTAGTAGACGACCAGCGAGAACACCACCACGACCACGATGTCCCACCACAGCGGCAGGTTCCCCTTCGCGCCCGCGCCGAAGGTGCCCTGCCAGGAGGTCAGGCCCATGCCGAGCAGGTAGACCGGCAGCCACTGCCCGGCCCGGAAGTCCATCCGGGGCGCGTTCGGCAGCCCCTTGGAGCGCGCGTACCAGGAGTACCCGCCGAGCAGCAGGTAGCCGATCACGATCGCCAGGCCCAGGCGCCACAGGGTGTCCCAGCCGGACCAGTAGATGACCAGGCTCGCCACCGCGAAGGCCATCGGCGAGATCACCGAGCCGCCGGGCAGGTGGTACGAGCGCTCCATCTTCGGCAGCCGCTTGCGCAGCACCCCGAAGGCCAGCGGGGCGCCCGCGTACATCAGCACCACCGCCGAGGTGATGAAGCCGACCAGCTGCTGCCAGCTCGGGAAGGGCAGGAAGCAGATCACTCCGGCCACCCAGGCGATGAGCAGGCCCAGCCAGGGCACCGCGCGCTTGTCGGTGGACTGCAGCGTCTGCGGCGCGTAGCCGTTGCGACTCAGGCCGTAGGTGACCCGGGAGCTGGAGGTGATGTAGACCAGCCCGGTGCCGGCGGGCGAGATGACCGCGTCGATGAACAGCACGGTGGCCAGCCAGCCCAGGCCGATCAGGGTCGCCAGGCCGGCGAACGGTCCGCTGATCCCGGGGTAGTCGAGCGTGCTCCAGCCCTGGGCGAAGGTCTCCGGCGGCAGTGCGCCGATGAACACCACCTGGAGCATCACGTAGACGACGGTGCCGACCACCACCGAGCCGAGCACCGCGCGGGGGATGTCCCGACGCGGGTTGCGGCTCTCGCCCGCCCACTGGATGGCCTGTTCGAAGCCGAGCAGTGCGAAGATCACCCCGCTGCTGCTGATCGCGGTGAGCACGCCCTTGGCGCCGTCCGGTGCGAAGCCGTGCACGTCGAAGTTGGAGGCGTGGAACTCGGTGATGCCGAGCGCGAAGATGGTGAGCACCGGGATGGCGACCTTCCACACGGTGGCCGCGCTGTTGGTGTGCGCGAGCAGCCGCACGCCGAGGAAGTTGACCGCGACGAAGACTCCGAGCAGGGCGGCCGCGACGACGAATCCCCAGCCGGTCAGGGTCAGGTTCTTGTTCAGCAGGCCGTCCGCCCAGCTCCAGTGCTGGGCGTAGTTGATCATCGCCTGCACCTCGATCGGCGCGATGGTCGCGGCCTGCAGCCAGGTGAACCAGCCGAAGGACATCCCGGCGAACCCGCCGAAGGCGTAGTGCGGGTAGCGCGCCGTCCCGCCCGCCACCGGGAACAGCCCGCCCAGCTCGGCGTGGATCAGCGCCAGCAGGATGATCGCCACCGCGCCGATGCCCCAGGACAGCAGCGCCGCCGGCCCGGCCGCCACCGCCGCCTTCTGCGCCCCGAAGAGCCAGCCGGAGCCGATGATCGCCCCGACCGAGGCCCAGAGCAGTCCGATGACGCCGACCTCGCGCCGCAGCCCGGTGTGCCCCGAGCCGGGTGGATTGGAGGAGGAATGGGCCATGGCCGATCACCTCTCGAAGCAGGAGGAATTCCTCCGACAGTGCCCCAGCCCGGGCGCCTCCCGTCCCCGAAACGCCCCGCACTCCGCGCCCGTCACCCGAACAGCCCGCGGGAACCGCCCACCGGCACAGTTTCCGAAGCGTTCACCCGCCCGGCACGTGGAACTCACCGACGGCAGGCAGGCTCCCGGACAGTGCCTGAAGTTGGCTATACAACTTCAGGCCATACGACAGCCGCAGTGCCGCCGAGGAGAAGACCGATGACCGAACTGCCGCCGTACTGGCTGCGCGACAACTGCCCGTGCGCCGAGTGCCGGGACCCGCGCAACGGACAGAAGCTGTTCCAGATCGACGACCTGCCCGAGGACCTGGCGGTCGCCGGGAGCACCGAGGCCGACGGGCACCTGGAGGTGCGCTGGTCGGATGGCCACCGCTCCCGCTACCCGTTGGAGTGGCTCGACCGGGCCGACGAGGGCGACGGGCGCACCGAGCTGGGCAAGCGGCTCTGGACGGCGGCGGACTTCGCGTCCGGCCTCCCGCAGGCGCGCTGGGAGGCCTACCTGGCCGACCCGGCCGAGCGGGCCGCGGTGCTGGCCGCCGTACGGGACGACGGCTTCGCCGTGCTGCGCGGGGTACCGGCCGTCGAGCGGCAGGTGCTGCAGGTGGCGGAGAGCTTCGGCCACGTACGGGTCACCAACTACGGGGAGCTGTTCGACGTCCGGGTCGAGCCGGACCCGAACAACCTCGCCTTCACCAGCGTCGCCATCGCCCCGCACACCGACAACCCGTACCGGGACCCGGTGCCGACCCTCCAGCTGCTGCACTGCCTGGAGAACTCGGCGACCGGCGGCGACTCCGGACTGGTGGACGGGTTCAAGGCCGCGGCGGTCCTCCGGGAGGAGGCGCCGGCCGCGTTCGAGGTCCTCACCCGTACGCCCGTCCCGTTCGTCTTCCGCGACCGGGGCACCGAACTGCGCGCCGACCGCCCGCTGATCGACGTGGACCCCCTGGGCCGGATCCGCGAGGTCAGGTTCAACAACCGCTCGATCGGCACCGTCCGGGCCGGCGCCCCGGACGGCCTGAACGCCTTCTACGCCGCCTACCGCCGCTTCGCCGCGATCACCCTGCGCCCCGGGCTCCGGCTCACCTTCCGCCTCGGCCCCGGCGACTGCCTGATCTTCGACAACACCCGCCTGATGCACGCCCGGACGGCCTTCCGGCAGGACGGCCACCGCCACCTCCAGGGCTGCTACGCCGACCTCGACTCCCTGCACAGCACCCTCGCGGTGCTGCGCCGCCGCGCCGCCGCGCTGGACGCGATCGCCGCCCTGTTCGCGGGCGAGGGCGCCGGGGAGTACCTGGGCGAGGAGGTCACCATGGCCGAGCACATGCTCCAGGCCGCCGCTGCCGCCGAGGCCGCCGGGGCGCCCGCGCACCTGGTCGCCGCCGCGCTGCTGCACGACGTCGGCCACTTCTTCGACGAGCACGGCCAGGGATCCGCGCACGGAAGGGATCTGATGAAGGGTCAGGACAATCGCCACAGCGACTCCGGGGCCGACTGGCTGGCCCGCTGGTTCGGCCCGGAGGTCACCGAGCCGGTCCGGCTGCACGTGGCCGCCAAGCGCTACCTGTGCGCGGTCGAGCCCGGGTACCGGGAGCGGCTCTCCGCGGCCTCCGAGTACACGCTGGGCGTCCAGGGCGGTCCGATGGACGAGCGCCGGGCCGCCGCCTTCGCCGAACTCCCGGGCGCGCGGGACGCGGTGGCGGTGCGGCGCTGGGACGAGCGGGCGAAGGTGGCGGGCGCCCCGACGCCCGGCTTCGAGTACTACCGCCCGCTGCTCGCCGCCCTCATGGGGTGAGGACGCTCACGCGCTGAGGGCGCTCACGCCGTGCGGGCGCCCATGCCGTGAGGACGCTCACTGCTCACGCCGTGCGGGCGCTCACGCCGTGAGGACGCCCGCACGGTGACGCCCCCGCGCCGGGGACGCCCGCGCGGCACGCGCAAGGGGCTCAGTCCAGCTCCCGTGCGTGCCGCGAAAGCGCCGAGGTGGCCAGGGAGTTGTGCACGCTGAACGCCACCGTCCCGGGCAGGTAGCGGTCCTGGGACCACTCCACCGGCGTGCCCGTCGGGTCGGTCGTGCGCCGCCGCTCGCGCAGCAGCGGACCGCCCCGGCGGCAGCCGAGCAGCCGGGCGTCCTCGGCGTTGGCCGGGACGACGTCGATGGTGTGGTCGGCGTCGGTGAACAGGATGCCGTGCTCGCGCAGCACTTCGGTGTGCGAGACCACGTCCGGCGGCAGCTCGGCGACGATCTCGCCGACCCGCGGCGGGTACACGGTGCGCTCGACCATCACCGGCGTGCCGGACAGCGTCCGCAGCCGGACGATGACGTACACCTCGGCGCCCGGCTCCAGGCGCAGTTGCTCGCGCTCGGCGGTGTCGGCCGGGCGGCGCACCAGCGAGTCCAGGATGCCGCCGGGCTCCTCGCCCATCGAGTACGCCCAGTGCGTGAAGCTGAGGAGTTCGGAGAAGCTCTGCACCCGGGCGCCGCCGAGGACCACCCGGCGGGTGCCGCGCCGGGAGGTGACCAGTCCGTCGGAGCGCAGCACCGCGAGGGCCTGGCGGACGGTGCCGCGGGAGACGCCGTACTGCTCGGCCAGCGCGCCCTCGGCGGGCAGCCGGCCGGCCTCGCCGTACGCGCCGGTGGTGATCGCCTCGCGCAGGTCGGCGGCCACCTTCCGGTACAGCGCGCCGGGGCGCTCGGCCGCGGGCTCCGCGGCGGCCGAGTGGTCCCCGGCGGCCGGGCGCCCCTCGGCCCCGGGGCGCTGGGGCTCAGTTGCCACGTCAGTCAATGTCCCTCCTGGGGCGGTGTCCTGCGCAGCCGTACCGGCGCGGACAGCCCGACCTTATCCCGCTGCGCCTTCGAAGCATCGCACCGAACGGTTCACGCTCCGATGGCCGGATTCCACCGTTCCCGCACCCGACCCCGGTTCTGGGCCGTCCGTTCACCTTCCCGTCACCGGCCTCCGGCGTACTTACTGCTGTCAGCGAAGTTGGCTAGTCAACTCGGACGACGTCGATCGATCGCTCACCCGGCCGGTCCGCCGCCCTTCGCGAGACGCAGGCCCGCGGAACCCCCCGCGAACGCCCCTCGCAGTACGCCCCCTTAACAGGAGACTTCCCCGTGACCGTGCACCGCGCCCGCGCCGCCGCCTTCGCGGCCGTACTGACCGCCGCCGCGCTCTCCCTCACCGCCTGCGGCTCCGCCGGTTCGAGCGCCAAGTCCGGCGACGCCGCCAAGGACGGCGCCAAGGACGCCAAGACGGCCACCTCGGCCGCCGACTTCGGCGGCATGGACGGCCTGATCGCCGCGGCCAAGAAGGAGGGCAAGCTGCACGTCATCACGCTGCCCCGGGACTGGGCGAACTACGGCAAGATCATCGACGGCTTCAAGGCCAAGTACGGCATCGAGGTCGAGGAGGAGAACCCGGACGGCTCCAGCCAGGACGAGATCAACGCGGTCAACTCCCGCAAGGGCCAGGACCGCGCCCCCGACGTGGTCGACCTGGGCAGCGCCTTCGCCCTCCAGGCGGTCAAGGACGGCATCCTCGCCCCCTACAAGGTCGCCACCTTCGACAAGGTGCCGGACACCATGAAGGACGCGAACGGCGCCGCCGTCAACGACTACGGCGGCTACGTCTCCATCGGCTGCGACGCCAAGAAGATCGCCAACTGCCCGAAGACCTTCGCCGACCTGCTCAAGCCCGAGTACAAGGGCCAGGTCGCCCTCAACGGCAACCCGACCAAGTCCGGCTCCGCCTTCGGCGGCGTCTACGCGGCCGCGCTCGCCAACGGCGGTTCGCTGGACAACGTCCAGCCCGGCATCGACTTCTTCGGCAAGCTGAAGCAGTCCGGCAACTTCAACCCGGTCGAGTCGACCCCGGCCACCATCGAGAAGGGCGAGACCCCGATCTCGATCGACTGGTCCTACCTGAACGCCGGTTACACCGACGAGTTCAAGGACAAGGGCGTCGACTGGAAGGTCTCCATCCCGACCGACGGCTCCTACGCCCAGTTCTACAACCAGGCCGTCAACAAGTGGGCCCCGCACCCGGCGGCCGCCCGCCTGTGGCAGGAGTACCTGTTCAGCACCGAGGGCCAGAACCTCTTCCTCGGCGGCTACGCCACCCCGTCCACCTTCGAGGCCCTGAAGAAGGACGGCACCCTGGACGCCACCGCCGCCGCCAAGCTGCCGGCCGTCGAGAAGCCGTTCACCACCTTCCCGACCGTCGACCAGATCAACGCGGCCAAGAAGGTCGTCACCGAGAACTGGACCAAGGCCGTCGCGGGCTGACACCCCGGCCACGTACCGCACTTCGGGCTGAGAAAAGGCACTCATGACCACGGCTCCCACCCCGGTGCCGACCACCCCCGCCGCCACCTCCCCCGGTGGCGGCGCGGGGGCGTCCGCCACCGCCACGACCACCTCCCCCACGAGCACCGCCCCCGCCCCGCGGCGCCGGCCGCTCGCCCGCCTCCGCGGCGCGTCCTGGCTGGCCACCGTGCCGCTGCTGCTGTTCTTCCTGATCGGCTTCGGACTTCCCTGCGTCGCCATCGTGATCGGCGCGTTCACCACCTCCAGCGACGCGGAGAGCGGCGCCGGGCAGTTCACCTTCGACAACCTGACGGCCTCCGTGCAGGGCGGCTACCGGACGGCCATGCTGAGCAGCCTCAAGCTCTCCGCGCTGACCGCGCTGCTCGCCACCGTGCTCGGCGTACCGCTCGCCCAGGCCGTCGTCACCTCCCGGCGCGGCTGGCTGCGCCAGGCGGTGCTCACCGCCTCCGGCGTGCTCGCCAACTTCGGCGGCCTGCCGCTCGCCTTCGCGTTCGTCGCCACCCTCGGCAACGCCGGCGAGATCACCAGGCTGCTGCACCTCACCGACCACGGCTGGTCGCTGTACTCCTTCACCGGCCTGACGGTCGTCTACCTGTACTTCCTCGTCCCGCTGATGGTGCTCACCATCACCCCGGCCCTGGACGGCCTGCGGACCCAGTGGCGCGAGGCGGCCCAGAACAACCGGGCCACCACCGTCCAGTACTGGCTCCACGTCGCCCTGCCGATCCTGCTGCCCTCCCTGCTCGGCGGCTTCGTGCTGCTCTTCGGCAGCGCCTTCGCCGCCTACGCGACGGCCGCCGCCATGGTCGGCGCGACCGTCCCGCTGGTCAGCCGCTCGATCGCGGACGCGCTCTCCGGCAACGTGCTGGTCGGCCAGGGCAACCTCGCCCTCGCCCTCAGCCTCAACATGATCGTCGTGGCCGTCCTGGTGATGGCCGTGTACCTCCCCCTCCAGCGCCGGAGCGCCCGATGGCTCAGCTGACCACCCCCGCCCGCCCCGGCCGACGCGACGTGCGCTGGTGGCGCGGTGCCGTGCTGCTGCTCGCCGGCGTCTACTTCGTCGTGCCGCTCGCGGCCTCCTTCTGGTTCTCGATCGACGAGCCCAAGGGCATCTCCTTCTCCGCCTACACCGGACTGCTCTCCGCCCCCGGCTTCCTGGACAGCCTCTGGCTGACCCTCGGCCTCGCCGTGGTCACCGTCGTGGTGCTGCTGCTCCTGCTCGTCCCGGCGCTGATCGCCGTCCGGCTCGGCTCGCCGAAGCTGCGCCCGGTCATCGACGTGCTCTGCACCCTGCCGCTGGTCGTCCCGCCGGTCGCCCTGACCGCCGGCCTCATCGGCGTGCTGCGCTGGGGCCCGGACTACCTGATGGACACCCCGTTCTTCCAGACCTTCGTGTTCGTCCAGGACCCGGACTTCCCGCTGGTGCTGGTCATCGCCTACGTGCTGATGGCCCTGCCGCTCGCCTACCGCGCCCTGGACGCCGGCCTGCGCTCGATGGACGTGCGCACCCTGGTCGAGGCCGCCCGCAACTGCGGCGCGAGCTGGCCGCGCGCGGTGTTCACCGTGGTCCTGCCCAACCTGCGCGGGGCCCTGCTGAACGCCTCCTTCCTCACCCTGGCCCTGGTCCTCGGCGAGTTCACCACCGCCTCGATCCTCGGCTTCCAGCCCTTCCCGGTCTGGATCTACTCGGTCGGCAACAGCCAGGCCCACATGTCGGTCGCGGTCTCCATCCTGAGCCTGCTGCTCACCTGGCTGCTGCTGCTCCTGCTGGCCACCGCCGGGCGCGAGCGCCGCGCCAAGACCGCCACCTCCTGAAACCCCCCGGAGTCACCAGTCATGACCACGGCCACCGCCATCGCCAACGGCGTCTCGCTCTCCCCCGGCAGCGCCACCGTCGAATTCCGCTCCCTGCGCCGCGCGTTCGGCACCACCACCGCCCTCGACGGCCTGGACCTGACCGTCCACCCGGGCGAGCTGATCGCCCTGCTCGGCCCGTCCGGCTGCGGCAAGACCACCGCGCTGCGCATCCTGGCCGGCTTCGAGCAGCACGACTCCGGCGAGGTGCTGGTCGACGGCCGGGACATCACCGCGATCCCCGCGCACAAGCGCGACGCGGGCATGGTGTTCCAGTCGTACAGCCTCTTCCCGCACCTGACCGCCCTGGACAACGTCGCCTTCGGACTGCGGATGCGCGGCACCGGCAAGGCCGAACGCCGCAAGCGGGCCCAGGAGCTGCTGGAGCTGGTCGGCCTGCCGCACCGCGCCGACCACTACCCGCACCAGATGTCCGGCGGCCAGCAGCAGCGCATCGCGCTCGCCCGCGCGCTCGCCCTCCAGCCGCGCGTCCTGCTGCTGGACGAGCCGCTGTCCGCGCTGGACGCCAAGGTCCGCCTCCAGCTGCGCGACGAGATCCGCCGCCTCCAGCAGGAGCTGGGCATCACCACCCTGTTCGTCACCCACGACCAGGAGGAGGCGCTGTCGATGGCCGACCGGGTCGCGGTGCTGCGGGCCGGCAGGCTGGAGCAGTGCGCCGTCCCGTCCGAGCTGTACAGCCGGCCGGCCACCGCCTTCGTCGCCGAGTTCGTCGGCACCATGAGCCGCATCCCGTGCACCCGCACCTCGGACGGCGTCGAGGTGCTCGGCCGCCGGCACGCGGTGGACGGCGCGATCCCGGCCGACGGCGAGCTCCAGGTGCTGGTGCGCCCGGAGAACGTCACCCTGACCCCGGCCGAGGACGGCCCCGCGCTGGTGGTCACCGCCTCCTTCCTGGGCGCCGTCACCCGGCTCACCGTCCGCCTGGACGACGGCACCGAGGTCAAGGCCGACCTGCCCACCGAGGCCGCCGCCGCCCTGCCGGCCGGCGCCCGGGCCGCGCTCACCCTGCCGGAGCGCCCGGTGCTGGTGGACCGCCGCACCGCCTGAGAACCTCGTACCTCCCTGCTCCGTCCACCGGAGCACCGAAGAACCACCGAAGGTACCGCCATGCCTGACTCCGCCCTGCCCGACTCCGTCCTGCCCGAGAACTCCGCCCCGCCCGCCGCCGCGCTGCCCGCCGTCGTCCTGCCCGCCGCCGTCCTCTTCGACATGGACGGCACCCTGGTGGACACCGAGCAGCTGTGGTGGCAGGCCGCCGCCGAACTCGCCGAGGAACTGAACCGCCCGCTCACCGACCAGGACGCCCCCGAGGTGCTCGGCCAGGCCATCGAGCACACCGCCGCCCACCTGCACAGGGTCAGCGGCACCACGCTCGGCGAGGCCGAACTCGCCGCCCGGCTCGGCGAGTCCTTCGCCGGCAAGGTCGCCGCCGAGACGGTTCCGCGCCCCGGCGCGCTCGCCCTGCTGGCCTCGCTGCGCGACGCCCGGGTGCCCACCGCGCTGGTCTCCGCCTCCCCGCGCCGGGTGGTGGACCTGGTGCTGTCCGCCATCGGCCGGGACTGGTTCGCCGTCACCCTGGCCGCCGAGGACACCGAGCGCACCAAGCCCGCGCCCGACCCGTACCTCGCCGCCGCCGAGCGGCTCGGCCTGGACCCGGCGGCCTGCCTCGCCGTCGAGGACACCCCGACCGGGGTCGCCTCCGCCACCGCGGCCGGCTGCGCCGTGCTCGCCGTGCCGTCCACCGCGGTGCCGATGCCCCGGGGCGAGCGGATCACCCTGCTCGCCAGCCTGGAGCAGGCCGACCTCGCCCTGCTCGGGAAGCTCGCCGGTCCCGGCGCGGTTCGACCCTGACATGCCCTATCTCCTGCTCGCCCTCGCCATCGTCAGCGAGGTCTGCGCCACCAGCTGCCTCAAGCTCACCGAGGGGTTCACCCGGCTCTGGCCGAGCCTCGGCGTCGGCCTCGGCTACGCGCTCTCCTTCGTGCTGCTCGGCCGCGCGCTCAAGAACATACCGGTCTCGGTCGCCTACGCGGTCTGGTCCGGGGCCGGCACCGCGGCGGTCGCCGGGATCGGCGTGGTCGCCTTCGGCGAGTCGCTCGGGCGGCTCCAGTGGCTGGGCATAGCGCTGGTGATCGTCGGGGTGGTCGTGCTCAACCTCAAGGGCGGACACTCCTGACGCCGTTCTGACGGTTCGTCAATTTCCGAAGACGCTGGTCAACCACCCTGTCGGGGCGGGCCGTCGGACGTGCCGACCTCTCGCCCCGAAGCCTTCGCTACGGTGTCCCCCATGACGGACCCCCGACCCCATCACTACCGCTTCGTCCACCGCGAACTCGCCCGCCAGGTACTGGAGTTCGGCCCGCGCGTGGCCACCCCGACCCCGGACGGCGGCAGCCTGCTGCCCGTCGTCACCCAGATCTGGGACGACCTCGGCGCCGCCCTGCCGCCCGAGGACCGCCTGCCCCACCACGGCCTCGACTGCCGGCACCTGTCGGTCGACGGCCACCACATGCTGCTGGTCACCCTGCCCACCGCGGTCGGCGCCACCGAGGCCCACTTCGTCGCCGCCGTCCAGCCCCAGGGTTCCAGGTCGGTGCGCTACGTGACCTTGGAGCACGCGTTCAGCCCCTTCGACGGCAGCCCCGGCACCGTCCTCGGCGAGTGGACCGCCGAGAGCCACCTCAACCACGGCCCGGGGCCCTCGCCCGTCGCCGAACTGTTCGTCACGGCCGTGGTGCAGCTCGTCACCCCGAAGAAGCGCGGCTTCTGGCGCCGCTGAGACCGACCCTCGCACGTCCCTCCGGGCCGGGCCGCCGACGTCAAGAAGGCGTCGACGGCCCGTAAAGGTCCCGCAAACATCCTCCCCCGGACCCCGGCGCGGGCGATCATCGGCGCACTGGTCGGGGCTATGCTCGCCCGGTCCGACAAACGACGCATCGGGGGGCGAAAGTGTCCGACTTCAAAGTCAGTACCGAATTCCTCGCCAAGCTGGCCCAGGATCTCAAAGGCTGCGGCGACGAACTCGAACAGGGGCTCAAGGCCTTCGAAGCGGCCGGCCACACCGGCACCGGCTTCGACTTCCTGGACGAGGCCTGCGGGCACTTCAAGGACAAGTGGCAGTTCGGCCTGAAGAAGGTCCGCGAGTGCGTCAAGGTCCTGGACGAGGGCCTGGAGCAGGTGCAGAAGAACTACGACGGCACCGAGCAGAGCATCGTCAAGGTCCTCACCCCGGCGGGGCAGTCGTGAGCGCCCCGACGCCGCCGGCGCCCGACTGGTCCGGCCTCGGCTTCAACCCCACCCCCGGCGACTCCGCCGCCGTCACCGCGCTCAGCGCCGGCCTGCGCCGGGTGGGCCAGCACCTCACCGGCGTGCACACCACACTCTCCCAGATCTCCGACAACCAGGGCGAGTGGACGGGCGAGGCGGCCAAGCAGTTCGCCAAGCAGTTCGACAAGCTCCCCGGTTACCTCCAGGACGCCGCCGACTCGATCACCGCGGCCTACACGGCGCTCGACGTCTGGTACAAGGCGCTGACCGAACACCAGCCCAAGGCTGCCGAGTTGGCCGCCTCCGCGGTCGCCGCCAAGAAGAAGAAGGACGAAGCGGACCGGGCGCACAGCGCCGCGGCCGCCGCCCCCGACCTCCAACTGGCCGGCCGCTACTACTCCGACGACGCGAGCCTCGCCGCCGCCGAACAGCGCTACAACACGGCGAAGAGCCACCTCGACTCGGCCGCCAGCCTGCTCACCAGCGCCTCCAACGAGCTGGCCGGCCTCCAGAAGCAGGCCCACGAGCTCGCCGGGACCCACCAGTCGGACGCGAAGAAGACGGCCGAGGCCGTCCGCAAGGCCGCCGACAGCAAGGCCCCGCCGGAGCCCGGCTGGCTCAGCAAGGTCGGCGACTGGTTCAAGAACCACGGCGCGGACCTGCTGACCGTCGCGGCCGGCGTCTGCGGCGTCGCGGCGATCTTCTTCCCCGCCTTCGCGCTGCCGGCGCTCCTGCTGAGCGCCGCCGCCGCGGGCGCGCACGCGACCCAGTACGCCGCCAAGGGCCAGCTGTGGCCGCCGCAGAAGAACATCGGCAACTGGCTGACCCTGGGCGGCGACGTCCTCGGCGCGATCCCCGGCGTGGGCGTCGCGGCCAAGGGCGTGACCGCCGTCCGGGAGGCCCGCGCCGCCGGTGCGGGCGTGCGCGGCGCGGTCTCCGCCGGGTCCACCGAGGTCCGGACCGCCGCCCGGGGGATCGACCCGGCCAACCCGATCTTCACCACGGCGATCGAGAAGCCGGCCATCAAGCTCGGCGTGTCCAAGGCCACCGCGATGAACGTCTCCGACGGCGTCCAGGCCGCCACCACCGCCGGGCTCAACGCCCCGACCGCGTACGCGCTCACCCAGGACAACCCGAGCGACAACCTCGCCAGTGCGGTCAACTACACCACCGGCGGCAACAGCGTCATCGGCTCGGCGGGCATGGCGGCCGGCGGCGGCAAGGCCAACGTCATCATCGGCAGCGTGTCCACCGTCGGCAACCTGCTCGGCATGGGCGGATGGGCGGCCGGCTATGGCCGTTGAGACCCCGGGGGCCGCCGCCCCGCCGCTCTGGCTCGACCTGCCCGCGGGCTTCACCGCCGTCGACCTGGACGAGGACCCCGGCGACCGGATGGCCCGGGCCGCGGAGCAGTTGGACGCGCTCTTCCCCGACGCCGGGGCCGAGCAGAAGCTCGCCGCCGTGATCGCCTCCGAGACCGCGCTCCAGGCCCAGCTGCGGGAGGGCGCCGTCCACGTGTCCGGCTGCCTCGTCCGGGCCGGGGACGGCGGTCCGATCCACGGCGTGTTCTCCGTCTTCCTCCGCCCGCAGGACCTCGGCGCGCCGGGCAGCTACCCCGCGCGGGTCGCCACGGAGCTGGCCGAGGCCTGGCCGGACGCCGACGTCGGCGTGGTGGACCTGCCGCTCGGCCGCGCCGCCCTGGCCGCCCGCGAGCTGACCGTCCCGGTGCCCGGCGCGGTCTTCGGCGTACCGGAGTCGGCCGTCAGCACGGTCCGCCAGCTCGAACTGCTGATCCCGCACCCGTGGAGCCCGTACGTGGTCGCCGCCGTCTTCACCACCGAGGACGTCGACCACTGGGACGAGTGGCTGCCGCTGGTCGCCGCCGCGTACCGGGGCATCTCCTTCCACCCGCCCCGGGACGAGAGCCGCGACACCGTGCCGCCCGACCAGTGGGACAACGTCCGGAAGGCCTTCGGATGACAGTCGCTCCGCCCGACCAGGAGACCCGAAGCGGCCCGCGCCGGCTCGGGGGCGCGGTGGCGCTCATCGCGCTCTCCACCGCCATGCTCGTCGCCGTCATCGCGCTGGACGTCTACGTCAACTCGTTCCTCGCCACCGTGGTCGGGTTCGGCTACCCCCTGGTGATGCTGATCGCGTTCGCCCTGCGCCGCGACGCCGACACCAACCCCGCGTTCCAGAAGAGGATGTTCGGCTGGAGCGCGGGCATCTGCGCGGTCGCCTTCGTCGCGTACCTCGCGGGTTCCGCCGCCTGGACCAACCTGATCCTGGGTTCGGGCCGGACGGTGCGGGCCGTGGTGGTCGACGAGAAGGTCACCGACTCGCTCCACGGCACCGGGCGGGCGTACACCCTGGCCGCCACGGAGCTGAACGACGAGGTCCCGGGCGGCCCGCTGGAGGAGCGCGACGCGCTGTTCAAGCGCGGCGACGTGGTCACCGTCCGGATGGACCCGGCCGGGCGGGTCGCCCCCAAGCTCCCCGGCGAGGTCGACTCCCCCGCCTACCTGCTGCTGTTCGTCGGCTGCAACGTCCTGATCGACGGCGCCGTGCTCTGGTCGGTGCGACGGCCCGGGCCGTCGACCGTCTGAGCCGTCGACCGTCCGAGCCGGCCGGTCGCCGCCCCGGGCCGGGCCCGGGGCGGGGTGCCGGATCAGCCCAGCAGGGCGGGCAGTTCGGCGATCGAGCCGAGGACGTGGGTCGCGCCGTCGGCCCGCAGGCGGGCCTCGTCGTGGGCGCCGGTGAGGACGCCGGCGACGACCGGGGCGCCGGCCCGGGTGCCGGTCAGCATGTCGTAGCCGGTGTCGCCGGCGACGGCGATCCGGCGGACCGAGTCGGTGCCGGTGCGCAGCAGCGCGGTGAGCACCAGGTCGGGGTACGGGCGGCCGCGGCCCGCCTCGGCGGGGCAGAGGGTCAGGTCGGCGACGGACCGCCAGCCCAGGGCGTCCAGGATGCGGTCCTGGGTGGTCCGGGAGAAGCCAGTGGTGAGGACCACCTTGCGGCCCCGGCCGCGCAGTTCGGCGATGGCCTCGGCGGCGCCGGGCAGGGCGGCGCAGTGGCCGGCGTCGACCAGGTCGTCGTAGGCGGCCTCGAAGGCGGCGTTGGCCCGCTGGGCCTTCTCCTCCTCGCCGAACAGGTGCCGGAAGACGGAGATCTTGGACTCGCCCATGGTGGCCCGGACGTGGGCCAGCATCGGGTCGAACGCCGGGCTGCCGGCCTCGACGCCGAGCGACGCGGCGGCCGCGGTGAAGGCCTGCTCGACCAGGCCGTCGTCGGCGACGGTGGTGCCGGCCATGTCGAGCACGACCAGGCGGATATCGGTGGTCACAACAAGGTTCCTTACAGGTTGGCGAGTTGGGCGGTGGTCTCGGCGATGGCGGGCGAGCAGGTCATGCCGCGGCCACCGGGGCCGGTGACCAGCCAGACGCCGTCGCGCACGCGCTCGCGGTGGACGACCCGGGTGGTGTCGACGCACTGGGCGTACACCCCGGCCCAGCGGCGGCGGATCCGCGGCATCGGGCGGCCGAGCAGTTCCTCGACCACGCCGGCCAGGTGGTCGTACGGGTCCTCGACGACGTCGAAGCCGAACGGCTGGTCGTACTCGTGGGTGTCGCCGACGGTCAGGCCGCCGTCGCGGCGCTGGACCATCAGCAGCTGCATCCTGTGCTCGGCGGCGACCGGCGGCTGGGGCTGGGTCTCGCGCAGCCGGTCCAGGGCGGTACCGGCGAAGGCCGGGTAGTAGCGGAAGCTGTCGCCGTCGGCGACGGAGGTGGTCAGGGTCTCGCCGAGCGGGTCGGTCTGCATCATCTGGAGGCGGACCCGGCGGACCGGCAGGGCGGGGGCGAGTTCGCGGACCAGGCCGCCGAGCCAGGCTCCGGTGCAGAGGATCACCAGGTCGCCGGTGTGGACGTCGCCGTGGTCGTCGCGGACGGCGTTCTCGCCGACCACCTCGCGCACCTCGCGCCCGGGCAGGAAGGTGTACCGGCCGGTGGACTCCAGGTGGCCGCGCAGCGCGCGCTGGGCGGTGCGGGGCTCGACGGCGGCGTCGCGCTCGCACCACAGGGCACCGAGCAGCTTGCCGCGCAGGGCCGGGTTGACGGCGCGGGTCTCGTCCGGGTCGAGCAGCCGGTAGCCGCGGGCGGCGGCGTCCGGCAGGGTCAGGGCCTGCTCGGCGACGGCCAGTTCGGCCTCGGTGCGGATCGCGGTGAGCGACCCGTTCGCCCGGAAGCCGAGGTCCGGGACGCGGGCGCCGATGGACTCCCACAGTTCGCGGGCCCGCAGCGCGGTGTCCAGTTCCTCGCCCTGCGCCCGGCCGCTGACCCAGACCAGGCCGAAGTTGCGCACCGAGGCGCCGCGGGCCTCGGTCTCGCGCTCCAGGTGGACGACCTCGTGGCCGCGCTCGACGGCCTGCCAGGCGTGCATGCTGCCGAGCACGCCTGCTCCTACGACGATGACTCTCATGCGTCCAGGCTGATGCGCCCGGGTGTCCGAGGGGCGTCGGACTGCCGTCCCGCAGATGAACCACCTGGGAAGTTGTACAGACAACCCGACGGCCACTCGGAGGTGGCGCCCACGGCCCCGGCGGTCGCAGCCGCCGGGGCGTCCGGGCCCGCCGGGACGACCGGGGCGGCTACGACCGCACCACCCGCGCCCGCAGGTAGTTGCGCCGGCCGAAGTTCGGCTCGTCCACCGCCGTCAGCTCCTCCACCTGGAACCGGTACAGCGCCGCCGCCCCGCCGCCGGTCAGGAACTGCCGCCGGGCCTCCTCGTCCCGCGCGAAGGCCGGATAGCGCCCCTGGTAGGCGGCCAGCGCCGCCTCGGCCTGCCGCCCCCAGGCCTCGCCCGCGCTGCCGGTCAGCTGGAGGCCGCGCAGCTGCTCGCCGAAGACCGGCGGCGGCAGGAAGACGGTGGCGGCGGCCCGGGCCTCCTCGGCCAGGTGGTGGCTGTGCCGGGTGGAGCGCTCGCTGACGAAGTAGAGGACGAGGTCGTCGTCGTACGCGAAGAAGGCCAGGTTGGCGTGCGGGCCGTGCTCGTGCCCCGCGGTGGCGAGGGTGAGCACCATGGCCTCGGCCAGCAGCCCCTCGACGCCCTTGTGCAGCAGGTCCCCCGGCCAGTCCCCCTGCGTGATGTCGAGTCGGTACGGCATTCGGCACTCCCTCCGCTGGCACGCCCGGCGCCCGCGCGCCCGAGCACGACTGAGCCGGGCGGGCGCCCCCCGGAGGAGGCCCCACGCCCGGCTCACATGCTCCACCCGTCGTCCGAAACCGGACAAGGGGCGGGCGGCCCGGGAAACGGCGTCCGAGCGCGCGGCGGCGTCGGAGTGCCCGGCGGCGCCGGCGGCGGGGTCAGCGCCCCTGCGTCGCGTAGCCGCGGTCGACCGGGGGCAGCGCGCCCGGCCCGAGCAGCGGCCGCAGCGCACCCGCCCGCATCCGGTCCACCAGCGGTCCGCAGCGCCCGGCGAGCGGCGCCAGCACCACCGCGACCAGCAGCCCGACCAGCGCGCCCACCGCCACGTCGTGCGGGTAGTGCACGCCGACCCAGACCCGGGAGGCGGCCATCAGCGCCGCGAACAGGCCGGCCACCCAGCCGAGCCGCCGGTCGACGAACCAGAGCGCGGCCGCGGCGGCGAAGGCGATCACCGAGTGGTTGCTCGGGAAGGACCAGTCCCCGGTGCCCGGGCAGGTCTCCAGCGCGACGCTGCCGGGGATCTGGGCGCACGGCCGGAGCTCCTCGACCGCGCCCTTGAACACCGAGTTGACGCCGTACGCGACGACCACGATCACCGGCGAGGCGAGCACCCTGGCCATCACGGCCGAGTCCGCGCCGCGCGCCCGCCACCACGCGAGGAGCATGAAGACCGCGAACAGTCCGAGGCCGAGCGCCGACCAGACCTTGATCACCTCGTCCAGCCAGTGCGGGGCCGACTGCGCCCAGCCGTTGACCCGGGTGTACAGGCCGCCGTCGATTCCGCTGCCGTCGTACACGGCGAGCGCCCGGGATGGCGTCACATGTCACCTCCGTGACGTCGCGCCTTACGGGCGCGGAACAGTTCGAGAACAATGGGGAGCACGGAGACAACTACTACCAGACCGATGATGGGCAGCAGATATCGGTCGATGCTGGGGACGGACGAGCCGAGCCCGTACCCGGCGAGCACCACGCCGACCGTCCAGACCACGCCGCCGAGCACCTGCCAGAGGGTGAACGAGCGGACCGGCACGTCGAGTACGCCGCAGAGCGGATTCAGCACCGTTCGGACCACCGGGATGAACCGGGCGAGCACGATCGCCTTGCCGTGCCCGTACTTGGTCAGCAGCTCCTCGGCCCGCGCCACGCCCTCCAGCAGGCTCCTGCGCCGGGTCCGGGCCAGCAGCGCCCGGCCGCCGCGGCGGCCGATCAGGTAGCCGACCTGGGCTCCGACGAGCGCGCCGACCAGGGCGGCGGGCAGCACCTGCCACAGGTGCAGCTGCGGGCCCTTGGTGGCGCCGGGGACGCAGAGCAGTCCGGCGGTGAACAGCAGCGAGTCACCGGGCAGGAAGAAGCCCACCAGCAGGCCGGTCTCGGCGAACAGCACCACGGCGATGCCGAGCGCACCGAAGGCGGCGAGCAGTGAGGACGCGTCCAGCGGGTTCACCGCGAGGTGAACGGCCGGATCGGCGAGGAACTGGAGCAAGGCCGACGGACCTCCCGTACGTTGGGGGGCGGTTCGCATCGGAACCCGCCCGGACCGTCTACAGTTGCGTAGACGGTCTACATGACTGTAGACGATACTTGGAGGAAGCGCCGCCATGCCCGACGTACCGTCCGCCCGCCGGCCCGCCGGGGAGCTGGAGGCCGAGGTGCTGGCCGCCCTCTGGTCCGCCCGGCAGCCGATGACGCCGCAGGACGTCCAGGCCGCGCTCGGCGGGGACCTCGCCCGCACCACCATCGCCACGATCCTCGGCCGACTGTTCGACAAGGGCACGGTCGTGCGCACCCGGGCCGGCCGGGCCTACGCCTACACCCCGACCGTCCAGGACACCGCGGGGCTCGCCGCCCGCCGGATGCACACCGAACTCGGCCGCGAGGCCGACCGCTCCACCGTGCTGGCCCGCTTCGTCTCCGACCTCTCCACCGAGGACGAGCAGCTGCTGCGCGAACTGCTCGGCGACGGCGCCCCGGGCGCGGAGGCGACCGGGGCCGGCGCCGCGGGCCCGGACACCGCGGGCCCGGGCACCCCGGGAGCGGCCGGCCGATGATGCTCGCCGTCTGGGTCCCGCTGCTGCTGCCCTTCCTGGCCGCCCCGCTGGCCCGCCGCCTCGCCGAGGCGCTGCCGCCGCGGGCCGCCGCCTGGATGCTGGCCGCGACCACCGCCGTACTGGCCGGCGGCACGCTCTGCTCGCTCGGCCTGCTCGCCGCCGACGGGCTGCTCCAGCTCCCGCCCGTCGCCGCCCTCGGCCACCTCTCGCTGCCCTGGCTCACCGCGGCCTCGCCCGCCGCGCCGTTCGCGGCCGCGCTCGCCGCCCTGGCGCTGCTCGCGCTCGGCGCACTGGCGGCGCGCACCGTCCACCGGCGGCAGCGGGAGCTGCGCACCGCCCGGGCCGCGCTCCCGGCCCACGACCACCCCGGCCGACCCACCGACGGCGCCGGCGCCGCCAGCGGCACCGACCGCACCGACCGCACCGACCGCCACCGTACGGACCGGACGGACCGGACGGGCGCCCACCGGCCGGGCCGCGCCCCCTCCCCTGCCCAGCATTCGGACATGCGCCCCCCGCGCGCCTCCGTGCGCCGGTCACGCCCCTCGGCGTGGCCGCCCTCGCTCACCCGGCTCGCCGCCCGGCTGCGGCCGGTCGCCCTCCTGCGGCCCGCCGCGCTGTTCCGGCCCGCCGACCACCCGCTCACCGTGCTGGACGACGACTGCGCCGACGCCTTCGCCCTGCCCGGCCGCCTGGGCCGCCCCGGCCGACCGGGCGAGCCCGGCCGGATCGTGGTCACCTCCGGCATGCTGCGCGCCCTCGACGGCCCCGAGCGCTCCGCCCTGCTCGCCCACGAACGGGCCCACCTGACCGCCCGCCACCACCTCTTCCTCGCCCTCGCCGAGCACGCCGCCGACGTCCATCCGGCACTGCGCCCGCTGCGCGCACCCCTCGGGTACCACCTGGAGCGCTGGGCCGACGAGGTCGCGGCGGCCCGGGTCGGCGACCGCGCCGTGACCGCCCGCGCGGTCGGCCGGGCGGCCCTGGCCGCGAGCCGTTCCTCCTGGCCGGCCCGCCCCCGGACGGTCGCCACCGCCCACTCCGGCCCGGTCCCGCGCCGGGTCGCCGCATTGCTCCGGCCCCGCCCGGCCCCCGCCCCGGGCACCTGGCTGCGGGCCGCCGCCGTGGCCCTGGCCGCCTGCCTGGCGCTGAGCACCGGCGCCGCCCTGGAGGCCACCGCCGACCTGCACCACACCGTGGAGGCGGCCCAGCAGGGGTCCGGCGCCCAGCGCTGACCACCGGCCGGGGCCGGCCGGGGGTCGGGCCCCGCACCCCGGCGGGCACGGCCGGGGTGCGGGGCCGGACCCGCGTTCCGTACCGTCCGGTATGCCGACTTGCCCGACCCCGTCCCCAGCGGCCCACCGCACCCGTACGCTTTCGTCAGCGCGTCGGCCCCGACGCGTCCTCGAACGGCGGCGAGGAGCGAAGCGAGTGCGGCAGACCGGACGGCAGTCCCGACGACCAGAGCGCCGCACCCCGCCGTCCGCGACGGAGCTGGCCAAGGTCCACGACCGCACCCTCGCCGACGCCGCCGCCCGGGAACTGTCCACCCCCGCCCGCACCGAGGAGACCGGCGGCCCCGGCCTGCTCGAACCCCGGCCCGAGATCGGCGACTCCTGGGCCCGGCTGCGCCGCCTCGGCCTCGACCCCGACACCGGCGCCGCCGCCGTCCTGCTGGGCCCCGGCGAAATCGAACAGCGACGCCGCACCAGCGGGCTCGACACCGTCCTGCCGGTGCTCCGCGAGACCCTGGTGGAGACGGGCGGCACGGCCCCGCTGCTGCTGGCCGTCGCCGACGCCGAGGGCCACGTGCTCTGGCAGGAGGGCGAACGCGGCCTGCGCCGCAGCGCCGACCGGATCGGCTTCATCACCGGCGCCCGCTGGATCGAGGAGAGCGTCGGCACCAACGGCATCGCGGTCGCGCTGCGCGCCCGGCGCCCGATGCACGTCCACTCCGCCGAGCACTACCTGCGCAGCCACCACTCCTGGACCTGCGTGGCCGCACCGGTGCGCGACCCCGGCACCGGGCAACTGGTCGGCGCCATCAACCTGAGCGGCCCGGCGCACAGCATCCGCCCGTACCTGCTCCAGCTCACCGCGACCGCCGCCCGGCTGGCCGAGACCGAGCTGCGCGCCCACCGGCTGGAGGCGCTGCACCAGCTGCGCACCCTGGCCGCCCCGCTGCTCGCCCGGGTCGGCGGCCCGGCGCTGGTGGTGGACGCGGCCGGGTGGACCGCCGCCGCGGCCGGGCTGCCGCCGCCCAGCCGGCTGCGGGTGCCCAGCGAGGGCTGGACCCCGGCCGCCGTGCACTGGGTGCCGGGCCTCGGCGAGTGCGCGCTGGAGCCGCTCGCCGACGGCTGGCTGGTGCGCCCGGTCCGGCCGCCCGGGGAGAACGGCTCGGGCACGGTGACCGCCGAGCAGGCCGAGGGCGCCCACCTCCGGCTGGACCTGCGCCGCCCGGACCGCCCCGGGCTGTCCGTCCGGGGCGCGGCCGACAGCTGGTCGCACCCGCTCAGCCCGCGCCACGCCGAACTGCTGCTCCTGCTCGCCACCGGACGCGAGGGCAGCACGGCCGCCCAGCTCGCCGACGCGCTGTTCGGCGACCCGGGCCGGACGGTGACGGTGCGCGCGGAGCTCTCCCGGCTGCGCCGCTACCTGGGCGGGCTGCTGGCCCACCGGCCGTACCGGATCGCCGAGTCGGTGCTGGTCACCGTGGACGGGCCGGACGACCCGTACGACCTGCTGCCCTCCTCCTCGGCCCCGGCCGTGCGGCGGCTGCGGGCCGCGCTGGCCGCGGGGACGGCCCGGCTGCCCGGTGCGCCGCCCCTGCCGCCGCCGCGCGTCGCCGCCCCGACGGAGCGTCGCTGACGCTCGGCCCCCGGCCGGGCGGAGCGGATCCGGCGCCCCGTCGTCAGCCGTTCGCGAGCAGCGCGGCCAGCTCGGCGTCGGTGGGACCGCAGCGGCGCTCCTGGTGCTCGGAGACCAGCGCGTAGGTGCGGTCCAGCCAGGCCTGCACCCGGGGCTTGGACGCCTCCAGCAGTGCGCTGCCGTGCGGGGATTCGAGCGCCAGGTGCAGCGTCGCGCCGTGGCACGGGCAGTACGCCGGCCACAGTTTGACGTCGCCCTGGCCGCTCAGCGCGCGCAGCCCGTCGCGCAGCAGTTCGCGTGAGAACACCCAGTCGGCCTCGTCGGGCCGCCCCAGGTGGAAGGTCAGCAGGACCTCGTACGGGCGCGCGGCGACGAACCGGAACCGGGTGCGCACCTCGCCGACCACCTCCTCGCCCAGCGAGATCCGCAGGATCAGCACCTCCTCCACCGCCGCCGGAGCGGCGGTGGAGCCGTCCCCATCGCCGCCCGTGGGGGTGGCGGCGAGGGGTGCACTTGAGGCTGCGGACAGCGGGTCGGGCGGCATGACGGTCTCTCCGGGACGGCGTGGGATGTCCTCAGCCTGCGTCACGCCCGGCGCACCGGGCAAGGGTTGCAAGGGGGTTGCAATAACCCCCGTCCGGGGCGGCCGCTCCTTACCCGCCCTTGTCAGACGGACCGTCAACTTCCGTGTGTCGAAAGGGCGTCCACGAAATGGACGGGGGCCGACCGGGAGGTGATCACCCACTGGTACGCTCTGCCCTCTCCCCGGGCGGGCCCGCGCGGAACCGGCCCGCGACGGCCGGAGCCGGACCCGGCGGCGACGCGTGGGAGAATACGGCGACGCGACGGCGGCTTCGGGGAGGGAGGGGTCCGGTGGCTGTGCGCGAGGACACCGCGCGGGACGTGCACCACGAGCCCGCACGGCAGGGTCGGCACGGGCGGCCGCGCCCGTTCGGCGGCCTGTTCCGGCTGCCCACCCTGCGCCTGTCCGGTGCCGCAATGGCGATGTCCACCGTGGTCGGCATCAGCATCGCCACCACCCTGCTGCTCAACGAACAGCAGGGGATCGGCCGCCGGGCCGGCGTCGCCCGGGTCGGCTCCACCCCGCCGCCCACGCCGGGCGCCACCGACCAGGCCGAGGCGGCCTCGGAGCAGACCCCGACCGACGGCCTGTCGTCCGCCCCCGCCGCGGGCCACCCCTCGACGGCCCCCTCCTCGCACCTCCCGGCACGCCCGTCGGGACCCGCGCCGGTCGCCGCCACCCCGCCCGCGTCCCGCACGGCGGGCCCGGGCACGCCCCAGACCGGCGGCCAGGCCTCGGCCGGGCAGGACGCGCCGGCCCACGGCACCCAGCTCGCCGGCACCGGGGCCGACGCCCCGGCCGGCCCCTCGCCCTCCCCTTCCGTCCCGGCCCCGCCCTGGAACGCCCAGCAGCCCGGCTACGACCCCTCCGCCCCCGGCCAGGGACCGAACATCCCCGGGCTGCGACCGACCGTGCCCGGCCGCCCGGCGCCGCCGCCCGCCGCGTCCCTCCCGGACGTCGGCGCCGCGGGCGCCCCGGGGAAGGACGCGCCCACCGCGCCCACCGGGCCCACCGCCCCCGTCGACCCCGTCGCCCCCGTCGAGGGCGCCGGCCCGGCCGACCCCGGGAGCGCCCCGGAGACCGACCACGCGCTGTCCGGCGCCGCCCTGCTCTCCCCGCTCGGCCGGGACGGCCTGCGCCACCGGCTCACCCTCGCGGTGGCCGAGCCGGTCACCGCGTTCCAGGCCGAGTTCCGGCTCGCCCCGGGCGAGTCGGCACCCGGCGCCGGCGCCGCCTGGACCGACCTGCCGGGCGCCGTGGTCACCGCCCAGCAGGAGCGCGGCACCCTCGTCTACCGCTTCACCACCCCGCCCGGCACCGACGTCCGGCCCGGCCACTACACCTTCGGCGTCCGCGGTGCCCGTCCGGCCGCGGAGCCGTCCGCCGCGGCGCGCAAGGCGGCCCCGGCGGAGAGCTGGAGCGTCTCCGCCTTCGCCCTCGACCACCCCCGCGCGGTCGCCGCGCTCGGGGGCTTCGGCCCGGCGCAGCCGCTGCCCGTCGATCCGTGCGCGCCCCGCGCCCGGGCCGCCTCGCCGCTCCCCGAACCGGCCGACGGCCCGGCCCTTGCAACGACCCCCGCACCGGCCCTCTCCCCGGCCACCGACCCGGCCACCGCGGCGCGCTGACCTGCCGACGGCCGGGTGTAACGGTCGTTCGACGATCCACGGTCGGCCGTTCCGGACGGGCACATCCCCGAACCTCGTTCGTTACTGTGGGCAGCACCCCGGCCCGGCGCCCCGACGGCCCCGGCCGGGCCGCCGTTCCGCACCCGAGGAGGAGTCCGTGTCCACCGTCCTGACCCAAGGCGGCAACGCACCGCTGACCGCCGCGCGAGTGAGCGTCGAGGTCACCGCGCCCAAGGCGCTGGACGTCTCCGGCCTGCTGCTGACCGATGCCGGAAAGGTCCGCTCGGACGACGACTTCGTCTTCTTCAACGCCCCGAACGGCCCCGGCGTCAGCCACCGCCCGGCCACCGTCGGCACCCCCGACGCGATCACCGTCGACACCCGGGCCGTCCCGGCCGGCATCACCAAGATCGTGGTCACCGCGAGCCCCGCCGACCAGGTCTCCACCTTCGCCGGGATGGAGCCCACCGCCACCGTCCGCGACGCCGACACCGGCGAGGTGCTGGTCACCTTCACCCCGCCCCGACTGGGCCTGGAGACCGCGCTCATCGTGGTCGAGGTCTATCTGCGGGGCGGTGCCTGGAAGGTGCGCGCCGTCGGCCAGGGCTACGCCGACGGCCTCGCGGGCATCGCCACCGACTTCGGCGTCTCCGTCGAGGACTCCCCGGCCCCCGCCTCCTCGGCCCCGATCCCGGCCCCGGCCGCCCAGGCCCCCGCCGCGCCGGTCGCGCCGGTCGCGCCGCCGGCTCCGGTGGACCGCACCGTCCAGCTCCCGACTCCGCCGGCCGCCCCGCCCGTGCCGCCCGCACCGGCCGGGCCCCCGACCGCCACCCCGGCCGGCACCCCGGTCGACCCGCGGATCGCCCTCGCCACCGGCCAGACCGCCGTCCCCGCCCCGCCCGCGGCTCCCCCGGCCCCCGCCGCGCCCACGGCCCCGGCCGCCGCCGCCAAGATCACCCTGGACAAGGGCCGGGTCAACCTGGTCAAGGGCAGCTCGGTCTCCCTGATCAAGAACGGCCGCCCGTTCCTCTCCTCCGTCCGGATGGCCCTCGGCTGGAAGTCCGCCGCCCGCGGCCGTGACATCGACCTGGACGCCTCCTGCCTCGCCTTCGACGCCCGGCACAAGCGGCTGGAGACGGCCTGGTTCATGAAGCTGAGCATCTTCAACGGCGCGATCTCCCACTCCGGCGACAACCTGGTCGGCGGCGAGGGCGGCGACGACGAGGCGATCACCGTCCACCTGGAGGGCCTGCCGGCGGAGGTCCACGGGCTGGTCTTCGTCGTGAACTCCTTCTCCGGCCAGAAGTTCTCCGACGTGCGCGACGCCTACTGCCGTCTGCTGGACGCCCGGACGGAGGAGGAGCTGGTCCGCTTCGACCTCACCAACTCCGAGCCCCACACCGGTGTGATGATGTGCAAGCTGGTCCGCCGTCCGGGCGGCGAGTGGGAGATGACGGCCCTCGGCGAGTACGTCGACGGCAAGACCGCGCGGGCGATGATCGAGCCCGCCGCCGCGGTGCTGTAGCCGCACACCGCCGCCGGTCCGGCGAGGCCACGACACCACGCGACGACCTCACGACGTCACGACGTCACGTCCGCGCCCGCGAATTCACCCCCTTGAGGCATCAAGTCGCCACCACGGCGACTCGATTGACTCTCAGGGGGGTGAATCCGCTCTCTCCCCCGCACCCCGAGGAGGAGAGCCGTGCCACACTTCCTGTCCCGCCTCGCCGTCGCCGGCACCGCCACCGTGCTCGCCGCCGGACTGATCACCCCGACCACCGCCCAGGCCGCCGCCCGGCCCGGCGACCGCGCCGCCGCACTGCGGTGGACGGCCCTCGGCGACTCCTACACCGCCGGGGTCATCGTGGCCACCGGCGACGAGACCGAACCGCGCGACGGCTGCGCCCGCACCGTCGACTCCTATCCCGAGATCCTCCGCCGCGACCTCGGCTCCCTGGTCGCCCTGCGCAACGTCAGCTGCAGCGGCGCCACCACCGGCAGCGTCGACACCGGCGCGCAGTCCCCGCTCGGCCGGCCGCTCCCGCCGCTCGGCACCGACCCCAACGGCCCCTACCCGTCCGTCCCGCCGCAGATCGACGCCGTCGACCCGGCCACCGACCTGGTCACCGTCGGGATCGGCGGCAACGACCTCGGCTTCGCCGAGATCCTCAAGAGCTGCATCGAACTCGGCGCCGTCCAGCTCGGCCGGGGCACGCCCTGCAAGAACAAGTTCGACGCGAGCCTGCCCGACCGCCTGAACCGGCTGCGCGGCGACTACGCCCGGATGCTGACCGCGCTGCACGCCAAGGCCCCGTCCGCCAGGGTCCTCACCGTCGGCTACCCGCACCTCGTCCCCGAGGACGCCGCCCTCTGCCAGTACGGCAACCCCCTGCAGTTCGGCACCTTCACCACCGGCGACCTCGCCTGGGCCCGCACCGCGCTCCTGGAGCCGCTCAACACGCTCATCGCCCAGGACACCGCCGCCCGCGGCGACACCTTCGTGAACCTGTACCCCGCCAGCGCCGGCCACAGCGTCTGCGACGCCGACCACTGGCTGGACGGCGTGCTGACCAGCGTCATCCCCCTCGAATACGCCGTGGTGCATCCCAACGCCCTCGGCCAGGCCCACACCGCCGCCCTGGTCGAGGACGCCCTCCTCGCCGGCTGACCCGTCCCGCGACGCGGCCCCCGACGACCGGCCCGACGGGCGGGACCACCGAAAACCGGTGGCCCGCCCGCCCGTCGGGGATCATCCTGGTCCGATGCCCATCGACATCCGCGAGGCCACCCCCGAGGACTGGCCCGCCATCTGGCCGTTCTTCCACGCCGTCGTCGCCGCCGGCGAGACCTTCCCCTACCCCCTGGACATGCCCTCCGAGCTGGGCCGGGAGTGGTGGATGCTCGCCGCCCCGAACCGCACGGTGGTCGCGGTGGACGAGGACGGACGGGTCCTCGGCACCGCCACCATGAACCGCAACCGCCCCGGCAACGGCTCGCACGTGGCCAGCGCCAGCTACATGGTCGACCCGGCCCACCACGGCGAGGGGATCGGTCGGGCCCTGGTCGAGTACACCCTCGACTGGGCCCGCCGGGCCGGCTTCCGCGCCATGCAGTACAACGCGGTGGTCGCCAGCAACCACCACGCCGTGAAGCTCTACCAATCGCTCGGCTTCGAGATCGTCGGCACCGTCCCCGAGGCCTTCCTCCACCCGGTGGACGGCTACGTCGGCCTGCACGTCATGCACCGGCCGCTGTAACCGTCCTACTCCTCGATCGCCCCGCCGACCCGCCGCAGGTGCTGCCGGAAGCTGTACGCCGGGTCCGCGGCGCGGCGCCGCAGGTACTCGTCGAAGGCGGTCTGCCGCCGCAGCGTGTCCCCGGCCGCGATCCGCCCGGCCTGCGCGCGCTCGGTCCGGGCGATCGCGCCGGCCGTCCCCAGCACCTCGGCGACCCGGTCGGCGGGCACGAACAGCACCCCGTCCGCGTCGGCGAACACCACGTCCTCGGCGCTCACCGGGTGCGGGCCGAACTTCGCCGTCAGCAGCGCCTCCGGCTCCCGGCCGTCCAGCCGCACCGGGCCGAGCGGCAGTGCCCCGTAACTGAAGACCGGCAGCCCGATCTCCAGCAGCTCGGGCGTGTCCCGGTGCAGCCCCCACACCACGATCCCGGCCACCCCGGCGGCCCGCGCCTCCAGCACCGCGAGGTCCCCGATGCAGGCCTCGTCGGTCCGCCCGCCGTTGTCGACCACCAGCACGTCCCCGTCCCGGGCCGCGCCGTACGCCTCCAGGAACACGTCCACGCTCCCGTAGTGCCGCACCGGCAGCACCCGCCCCGCCACCCGGGCCCCGGCCACCACCGCCCCCACCCCCGCCGGCGCCACCCGCGGCTCCACCCCGAGCCGCACACAGGCGTCCGCCACCAACGGCGTGGACAGCTCCGCGAAAGCCTTCAGCATCGCCAACTCCTCTCACCGACAGCCCAGTTCACCAGCACGGATCCTATGCCAGGCTTCAAACTCACACCATCGAGTGAAACTCCGCCGTCAACGGCACAGCCCCGCCGAGCAGCGAATAGTGTGACGGCCCTCTGAAGGAGGGGCATCATGAGTGCTGTGGCGCATGAGCAACCGATCACGGGCTCCCCGACGCAGGCCGACATCCTGCTGGAGAGCTTCCTGAGCCTGCACTCCCCCGAAGGCTTCCGAGCCGAGCTCATCGAGGGAGAGATCATCGTGGCACCACCGCCGGACGGCGATCACGAGGACTGCATCGACCTTCTCATCGACCAGGTGAAGGCCAAGTCCAAGGTCCACATGCAGGTGTCCGGTGGCAAAGGTCTCCGGCTTGTCAGCGGTGGTCTCTGTCCGAAGAACCACGTCATCCCTGATGCGACGTTCGCGCCGCGGGAACTTCGCCTCTTCCGCGGTGCCCCGCCCTGGATGGAGCCCGACGGCGTCGCCATGGTCGCCGAGGTCACATCGAGCAAGCCCGACCTCGACCGCATCACCAAGCGGCACTGTTACGCCAGGGCCGGCATCCCGCTCTACCTGCTGGTCGACCGCGAGAAGTCGCAAGTGAGCCTTTTCGGCAAGCCCCACCGCGAGGAGTACACCGAGGTACATCTCGCCACATTTGGTGAACCGCTCATGGTCCCAGCCCCGTTCGACTTCGAGTTGGACACCAAGGACCTCCTCTGACGCCGGGAACGCGGACGGCCCGCACCCCCCGTCAGGGGTGCGGGCCGTGGCCTGGGGCGCCGGGTCAGCCGCGGGTGGCCATGGCGCGCAGGAAGAAGGTCAGGTTGGCCGGGCGCTCCGCGAGGCGGCGCATGAAGTAGCCGTACCACTCCTGGCCGTACGGGAGGTACACGCGCATCGTGTTGCCCTCGCCGGCGAGGCGCAGCTGCTCCTCGGGGCGGATGCCGAACAGCATCTGGTACTCGAAGGAGTCCCGCTTGCGGCCGTTCCACTGGGCCAGCTGGCCGGCGATCTTGATCATGTTGGGGTCGTGCGAGGCGATCATCGGGTAGCCCTCGCCCGCCATCAGGACCTTCAGGGCGCGGACGTACGCGAGGTCGACCTCGTGCTTGCCCTGGAAGGCGACCGACTCGGGCTCCTTGTAGGCGCCCTTGCACAGGCGCACGCGGGAGCCCTCACCCGAGAAGTCCCGGCAGTCGGCCTCGGTGCGGCGCAGGTAGGCCTGGAGCACGACGCCCAGCCAGGGGAAGTCCGCCCGCAGCTCGCGCGCGATGGCGAGGGTGGAGTCGGTGGTGGTGTGGTCCTCCATGTCGAGGGTCACCGTGGTGCCGGCGTCGGCGGCGGCCTCGCAGATGCGGCGGGCGTTCTCCAGCGCGATCTTCTCGCCGTCCACCGGGAGGAACTGGCCGACGGCCGACAGCTTGACCGACACCTCGGCGCCGGCCGCGAGGCCGGTGTCCTTGAGGGCCTTGAGCAGGTGCTCGTAGGCCTCGGCGGTGCCGGCGGCCTGGGCGGCGTCCTGGGTGTCCTCGCCGAGGTGGTCCAGGGTGACCTTGCGGCCGGTGGCGATCAGGTCGTCCGTGGCGGTGACGGCGTCGTCGAGGACGTCGCCGGCGACGAAGCGCTCGACTATCGCGTGGGTCGGCGGGAACTTCTCGACCACGGTGCGGACCTGCGGGGACCGGGAGGCCGCGAGAAGGGCGGAACGGAGCATCGTGACTCCTGGAGCTGGTGTTTCCAAGGGTGGCAGAAGGGCCGGGGCGGCGGTACGGGGGTGGGCCCCGCCGCCCCGGCGGGCGGCGCCCGGCTGCGGGACCGGGCGTCGCGGGTGACCGGTGGCTACTGGACGAGCCGTACGATCAGCGGCACGGGGCTGGTCAGCCCATGTGCGGGTAGCGGTAGTCCGTCGGCGGGACGAAGGTCTCCTTGACCGAGCGGGTGGAGGTCCAGCGCGCCAGGTTCTGCTTGGCGCCCGCCTTGTCGTTGGTGCCCGAGGCCCGGCCGCCACCGAAGGGCTGCTGGCCGACGACGGCGCCGGTCGGCTTGTCGTTGATGTAGAAGTTGCCGGCCGCGAAGCGCAGCTTGTGCATCGCGTCCTGGGCCGCGGCACGGTCCTGGGAGATGATCGAGCCGGTCAGGCCGTACGGGGACACCGACTCCATCTGGGCCAGCATCTCCTCGTACTTCTCGTCCTCGTAGACGTGCACGGCCAGGATCGGGCCGAAGTACTCGTCCTTGAAGTACTCGCTCGCCGGGTCCTGGCAGACCAGGACGGTCGGGCGCACGAAGTAGCCCACCGAGTCGTCGTAGGTGCCGCCGGCGAGGACCTCGACCTGCGGGTCGGCCTGGGCGCGGTCGATGGCCGCCTTGTTCTTGGCGAAGGAGCGGTCGTCGATGACGGCCGACATGAAGTTGCTCAGGTCGCTGACGTCGCCCATGGTGAGGCCCTCGACCTCGGCGGCGAACTCGTCCTTGAGGCCGGCCCAGATCGACGCCGGGACGTAGGCCCGCGACAGCGCCGAGCACTTCTGGCCCTGGAACTCGAAGGCGCCGCGGGTCATCGCGGTCTTCAGGACCTTCGGGTCGGCGGACGGGTGGGCGACCAGGAAGTCCTTGCCGCCGGTCTCGCCGACGATCCGCGGGTAGGTGCGGTAGCCGGCGATGTTGTTGCCGACCTCGCGCCACAGGTGCTGGAAGGTGGCGGTGGAGCCGGTGAAGTGGATGCCGGCCAGCGCCGGGTGCTTGAGCGCGACCTCGGAGACGGCCAGGCCGTCGCCGGTGACCATGTTGATGACGCCCTTGGGCAGGCCGGCCTCCTCCAGCAGCTGCATCAGCAGGTGCGCGGAGAACTGCTGGGTCGGGGAGGGCTTCCACAGCACCACGTTGCCCATCAGCGCGGGCGCGGTCGGCAGGTTGCCGGCGATCGCGGTGAAGTTGAACGGGGTGATCGCGTAGACGAAGCCCTCCAGCGGGCGGTGGTCGCTGCGGTTCCACACGCCTTCCGAGGAGATCGGCTGCTCGGCCAGGATCTGGCGGGCGAAGTGCACGTTGAAGCGCAGGAAGTCGACCAGCTCGCAGGGGGTGTCGATCTCGGCCTGCTGGGCGGTCTTGGACTGGCCGAGCATGGTGGCGGCGGCCAGGGTCTCGCGCCAGGGGCCGGCCAGCAGGTCGGCGGCCCTGAGGAAGATCGCGGCGCGCGAGTCGAAGGAGAGCGCCTGCCAGGCCGGGGCAGCGGCCAGGGCAGTGTCGATGGCGTCCTGCGCGTCGGCCTGGGTGGCGTTGCGCAGGGTGCCGAGCCGAGCCGCGTGGTTGTGCGGCTGGACGACGTGGATCTCGGTGCCGCCGCCCATCCGGCGCTCACCGTTGATCGTCATGGTCAGCTGGACCGGCTCCTGGCCGCCCAGCTCCTTCAGCTTGGCCTCCAGGCGAGCCCGTTCCGGGCTCCCGGGGGCGTAGCTGTGGACCGGCTCGTTCACCGGCGCGGGGACCTGGGTCACAGCGTCCATAGAGCGCACGCTCTCCTTCGTTCAGTGCGGGGGGACTGCCGGCGCGGGTTGCACGCCGACCACAGCACGAACGCTATTCCTGGCCACCGGGCCACTTGATTGGCCGCGCGGCTAAATTCCCCCGTACGGCGTTGTCCGGCCCGACGAACCTGGTCACGCCGCGGTCACGAATCGTCCCCTCCCACCCCATGGTTCACACCTCCGTGCACCACCGGCTCACGCTCCTGGCCCCGGCCACCGGCTCGCACTCCGGCGCTCGGCCGCCGAACGGTGCGCGGACGGCGCACCCGGTGCGCCGGCGGGGTCACGGACGGCCTTCCGCCCGACGACAGCCCCGAACTCTGTCCGCCCGGCTAAAATCGACCGCGAAACGTTGTCCGGGCGGATGAAGGAGGACCGGCGTGACCACCTCCGGCCTGCCGCTCCGTCAACTCCTGATGTCCCTCGGCGAACCGCTGGTCGAACTGCAGGCCGCCCCGCAGGGCCTGGACGTCGCGGTGCGCGACGTCGCCATCCTCGACCCGGAGGACCCGCCGACCGCCGCCCCCGGCGAACTCGTCCTCGCGATCGGCGCCCGCGGCCGCGCCGCCCTGCCCGCCCTGCGCGCGGCCGGCCGGGCCGGGGCCGCCGCCGTCGCGGTCAAGCTGGACGGCCCCGGCCAGGCCGACGCGCTGCGCGAGGCCGCCACCGACGCGGGCGTCGCCCTGCTCTCGGTGCGCCGCGAGACCCGCTGGGAGCACCTCGACTCGCTCGCCCGGGCGATCATCGCCGGCCCGGACGCCCCGGACACCCCCGGCTCCCCCGAACCCAACGCCGGCGACCTCTTCTCCCTCGCCCAGACCGTCGCCGTGCTCACCAACGGCATCGTCTCGATCGAGGACACCTCCAGCCGGGTGCTGGCCTACTCCCGCTCCTCCGACTCCGACGAGGTCGACGACCTGCGCCGGCTGTCCATCCTCGGCTGGCAGGGCCCGGAGCCGTACCTCTCCAAGCTCCGCGAGTGGGGGATCTTCCAGCACCTGCGCAGCTCGGACGCCCCGATCGCGGTCGAGCCGCACCCCGAGCTGGGCCTGCGCCGCCGCCTGGCGGTCGGCATCCGGGCCGGGGCGCAGCCGCTCGGCACCATCTGGGTGCAGGAGGGCGCCCAGCCGCTGGCCCCGCTGGCCGAGCAGTCCCTGGTCGGCGCCGCCCGGGTCGCGGCCGCCCAGCTGGTGCGCCGCCGCCGGGAGCTGTCCGCCGACGTCCGGCTCACCCAGACCCTGCTCACCGGCCTGCTGGAGGGCTCCACCGGCCCCCAGTCGCTCGCCACCCACCTCGGCCTGGACCTGCGCCGCCCGGCCACCGTGCTGGCCTACAGCGCGCGCACCACGGACGCGCTGCACCGCTCCGACGTCACCGGCCTGATCTCGGTGCACACCGCGGCCCGGCACCGCACCGCGCTGCTCGCCCCGATCGAGTCCCGGGTGTACGTGCTGCTGCCCGAGCTGCCGCCCGGCCTGCCGATGACCACCGTGCGCGACTGGGCCTCCGAGGTGGTGACGGCCGCCCGCGAGCACCTGGGCGTCCCGCTGCGCGCCGCGATCGGCTCGACCGTCGACGGCCTGGCCCAGGTGCCCGACTCCCGCGCGCAGGCGGACCGGATCCTGGACGCGATGGGCCGCGGCGGGGTGGACCTCGACGTCGCGGCGCTGATCGACGTCCAGGCGGAGGTGCTGGTCAGCGAGATGCTGGCGCTGCTCCAGGAACGCTCCGGCCTGCGCGACCCGCGGCTGACCGCGCTCACCGCGTACGACCGCCGGCACGGCACCCGGCTCGCCGAGTCGGTGCTGGCCTGGCTGGACGCGCTCGGCGAGGTCCGGGTGGCCGCGGACGCCCTGCACATCCACCCCAACACCCTGCGCTACCGGGTCCGCCGGGCCGAGCAGCTGACCGGCATCGACCTCGCCCAGCCGCAGCAGCGCCTGCTGGCCATGCTGCAACTGCGACTGCCCGCGGACGAGTGGTCCGCGGGCAGCCCTTCACACTCGGAGGGTCACTCGCCGTAGCCCTGGCCGCGCTTGTGCTCGTTCAGCCGGCGCCACGGGCCGCTGATGGCCAACTGGATGCCCGGGGTCTGGATGTTGGCGAAGAGGGTCTTGCCGTCGTCCGAGAAGGTCACCCCGGTGAACTCGCTGAACTCGGGCTTCTCGGCGGTGCCGATGTTCAGCTCGTTGCGGGCGATCGGGAAGACCAGGCCCTCCTCGGTGGCGCCGAACAGGTGCGAGACGCCCTCGCCGTCCTCGCAGATCACGATGCCGCCGTACGGCGACACGGTGATGTTGTCCGGGCCGTCGAAGTTGTCGTGGTCGCCCCAGACGTCGGTGTTGACGCCCAGCAGGACCTTCAGGGTGATGGTGCGGCGGGCCGGGTTGTAGAACCAGACCTGGCCGTCGTGCTGGAGCGGGCTCTCCGAGCGGGCGAAGCTGGAGACGAAGTAGAAGCCGCCGTCACCCCACCACATGCCCTCCAGCTTCCGGGCGCGGGTGACCTCGCCGTCCTTGAACTGCTTGCGCACCGAGACGGTCCTGGCGTCGCGGTCCGCGACCTTGACCCAGTCCACGCCGTAGGTGGTGCCGACCGCGGTGGCGCGGGAGAGGTCGTCGATGAACTTGCCCTGCGCGTCGAAGACCTTGAAGGCCTCCAGCACGCCGGCGTCGGCGGCCAGCCGGCGCAGCTTGTAGCGGCCGTGCTGGAAGCCGGCCGGCGGGGTCCAGCGGAACAGCAGGCCGTTCGGGTTCGAGGCGTCCTCGGTCAGGTAGACCTGGCCGCGCTTGGGGTCCACCACGACGGCCTCGTGGGCGTAGCGGCCGAAGGCCTTGACCGGCTGCGGGTCGCGGTTGTAGTCGTCGTCGAACGGGTCGACCTCGAAGATGTAGCCGTGGTCCTTGGTGAAGCCGTTCTTGCCGGCCTTGTCCTCGGTCTCCTCGCCGGACAGCCAGGTGCCCCACGGGGTCACGCCGCCGGCGCAGTTGGTGGCGGTGCCCGCGATGCCGACCCACTGCTCGACCGAGCCGTCCCGCTTGGCGTGCACGATGGTGCAGCCGCCGGCCGCGCCCGGGTCGTAGACGTGGCCCTCGGTCAGCGGCACCGGGTGCGGCCAGTTGGCGCGGGCGCCGGCCAGCTCGTGGTTGACGACCATGTAGTTGCCGCCGCGCTCGTCCTCGAAGGCGGAGGTGCCGTCGTGGTTGCTCGGGGTGAACTCGCCGGTGCGCAGCTTGGTGACGCCGGCCCGGTTGAGGACCTTGTACGAGAAGCCCTTCGGCAGGGACAGCAGGCCGCCCGGGTCCTGGACCAGCGGGCCGTAGCCGACGGCGGTGCCGGCGGCCGAGTTGGTCCCGGCGGCCGCGGCGACCGGGGCCTCGCCGCCGACCGGGGCGGCGATCGCGCCCGGGGCGCTGGCCAGCGCCTCGGCGCTGCCGGCGATCAGCACGCCGGCCCCGACGAGGGTGGAACGGTTGACGAAGTCCCGGCGGGACAGCGACATGGCAGCAACTCCTGAGGATGAGCGGGGGCGTCGGTGCGGGATGCCGACGCCCAGCAGGCTCCGCCGGACGGGTGAACCCGGCATGACGTCCACCTCACGCCCAGGCGGCCATTTGCCGACCGATGACCTTCACATGACCTCGGCTTTACGCCGGTCCCCGTCGGAGGGGCACTCCGTCGGACGCCGCTCGGGCCGACAGCCCGTCAGTGCCGCGCCGCCCGCCACTGCTCCCAGGCCGCCAGCCACAGCTGCTCGGACAGCCGCTGCTCCTCCCACACGCCCGCCCCGCCGCCGCCCGGCCGCTCCCGCCACAGCTGCGCCCAGGCCCGCTGCGCCGGCAGGCTCGCCACCTCGCTCGCGAACACCGTGTACCGGACCACCTCCTCGACGGCCGCCTCGCCCTCCGCCGTACCGACCAGCCAGTGCGTCTGCTGGGACAGCCGGTTGAGGTGGTTCACCATCGAGGTCACCGCCGCCGCGGCCTCCTCCCGGGTCTCGGTGGCCAGCCGCATCTGCTGGCGCACCGCCGTCTCCCAGCGCACCGCGCCGACGTCCCCGCGCAGCCCGCGCGGCAGCCGCGGCGTGCGCCCGACCCGCACCTGCGCCTCGATCGCGGCGGACTCGGCGACGGTCTGCGCGATCAGCGCCCGGTGCGCCTCCATCCCGACGGCGGGCGGCAGTTCGCGTTCCTCGACCGGCACGTGGCGGGCCCGCCGGGCGGCCAGGTCGCGCAGCAGTCCGGTGCGTCCGCGCAGGCAGCGCTCGAAGTCGCCGATCGAGCCGAGCTCCACCGCGCCGGGGGCCACCCCGCGCCCGCAGACCGTCACGGTCAGCCCGCCGACCCGCAGTCGCCCGGCCCACACCGCCTCCGGCCCGGGCGCCGCCGGGGCGCCGGGCTCCGGCACCGGCCGGTCCTCGTGCACCTCCACCGCGCAGGGCTCGCCGTCGACCGTGATCCACGCGCGCAACGCCCGTACGCGGCCCGGCCCGTCGCCCTCGTCGATGCCCAACTGCTCGTAGACGCGGTCCCGTTCGTCCTCGACCAGGTCCTCCAGCTCGGGCAGCCGCTCGCCCCGGTCGGCGCCCGGCCGGTAGGTGCGCACGGTGACGTACGGGCCGGCCGCCGAGCGCCAGTCACCGCACTGGACCTCGACCCAGCGCAGCTCGCCGCCGGAGGTCTCGAAGGCGGCCAGCGCCTCACCGTCCACCGCGTCATCGGCCGCCGCGTCACCGGTCCGCACGTCACCGGCCGCCGGTTCACCGGTCCGCACGTCTCCGGCCATCGTTCGACCGGCGACCACGCCGTACACCGGGAAGTCGGCCGCCGCCAGGGTCCGGCGGGAGAAAGCCTCCTGATCGGCGAACGGGTCGACGGGCCGGCCGGCGGTCCGGTCCACGGGCGGTTCGGCCGCCCGGCCCGACGGCCGGTCGGCGGGCTGCTCCGCGGTCCGGTCCGCGCCGCGCTCCGCGGGCCGACCGGCGAAACGGTCCTCCCGGACCGGCCGGTCCGGAGCCGGGACGGACCCCGAGGGCCCGGTGTTCCGCTTCTGGTGCCTGCCGCCGTTCTCCCGCATCATCCTGTGCCGCACCCCCGATTCCTCGCACCCGCACCACTGACGCCACCTTACGTGCCCGCAGCTGCCGGGTCATCAGCTCCGCCTCCGGACGGGGGTGGTGGCCGTGTCAGGACGCCCGGTTGTCAGCGGCCCTCCCTAACCTGGCGGCATGACAGCACAGAACGAGGCAGCACAGAACGGGGCGGCGCACGACGGCGCCGCCCAGGACCGGACCCGGCAGGGCGCCTTCCCCGCCCGGATCAGCATCGTCACCCTCGGGGTGACCGACCTCGACCGCAGCGCCCGCTTCTACGAGTCGCTCGGCTGGAAGCGCTCCGCCGCCTCCAGCCCGGAGATCGTCTGGTTCCGCACCGCCGACTCGGCGCTCGGGCTCTTCCCCACCGAGGAGCTGGCCGCCGACGCGGGCGTGCCCGCCGCCGGCGAGCCCTCCTTCCGCGGCGTCACCCTCGCGGTGAACCTGGAGTCCCCCGCCCTGGTGGACACCGCGCTGCGGACGGCGGTGGAGGCCGGCGCCGTGGTGGTCAAGCCGCCGGTCCCGACCGACTGGGGCGGCTACTCCGGCTACTTCGAGGACCCGGACGGCCACCTCTGGGAGCTGGCCCACAACCCGTTCTTCCCCTTCACCGAGGACGGCTCGCTGGACCTTCCGTGACCCGGGCCCGGTTCGGCGCACTCCGTGAAGGCCGGGAGGCTCAGCTCCTGGAGCGCGCCTTGAAGGCGGCCTTGCGCGCCTCCTTGGCCACCGCCCGGTCCGGGTGCAGCTCCCCGATCGCCTCCAGGACGTCCGCCGTGTACGGGTGGTCGACCCGCCACAGCTCGCCGAACCACCCGGCCGGATCGCCGTTCACCGGCAGGTCGGTGATCAGTTCGCGGAGCAGTTCGGCGTCCCCGCCGTTGTCCAGCAGCTGGGCGGCGAAGGTGTCGACCACCGTCCACAGCGCCATCGCCCGGTCCGGCACCGGCACGTCCGTCGCGCCCTGCGCGGCCAGCCAGGCCCGCGCCGCGCCACCCAGCTCCGGGTCGTCCATGGCCTCCCGGACGGCCGGCTCCGCGTCCGGCCCGAGCAGGTTGAGCGCCGAGACGCAGAGCATCCGGCGCAGCGGGCCGTAGCCGTCGGTGCCGCGCGCCGCCGCGAGCAGCTCGCGCGCCGCCGCCACCGGCTCCCGGTCGGCGGTCCACACCCGCAGCTCCTCCTCCGGCAGCACGTTGGCGGACTCGCACACCCCGCGCAGCAGCTCGGCCGCGTTCCCCCGGGCCAGGTCGCCGACCAGCGGGGCGTCGTAGCCGTCCTCCAGCAGCCACTGGCGGATGCCGTACTGGCCGAGCGGGGTGAGCCGGACCAGCCCGAAGCGGGCCGACTCCTCCTCGTCCAGCGGCTCCTCGCCGACCGCGGCGGACTCCTCGCCGTCCTCCTCGTCGAACAGCTCGGGGTCGATCGGGCGGTAGTCCAGCAGGCCGAGCTCGGCGAGGTCGCCCAGCATCGGGTCCAGCGCGACCATCACGTCCGTGATGTCGCCGAGCAGCTCCTCGCTGGGCTCCTCGCCCTCCGGGACGACCAGCAGCGCGGCCAGCACGCCCAGCGGCACGGTCTCGTTGCCCGGCTCGGCGAAGGCGGTGGTCTCGTAGAGCACCTGCAGGGCCTCGTCCAGCAGCTCGGCGGCCTCGTCGCGGGCCTCCTCGACCTCGGAGAGCCCGTCCTCGTCCTCCTCCTCGTCCTCGCCGTCCCCGGCCGGTTCCGCCGATCCCTCGGCCCCCTCCGGGACGGAGTCCGCCTCGACGGCCAGCTCCCGGACGATCCCGGCGGCGGTCAGCCACAGCTCCAGGACGGTCTCCGGGTCGCCCTGCTCGGCGGGTTCCAGGTCCGGGCCCGGGACGGCGACGTGCTCGCCGTCCGCGGTCGTGCCGAGCTCCACCAGGTCCAGGTCGCAGGCCAGCGACCAGGCCCGCAGTGCCTCGACCTCGGCCTCCTCGGGCACCTCGCCCTCGGCCGGGGCCAGGCCCAGCAGCCGGGCCGCGGGTGCCCGGTCCGCCTCGACCAGGTCGCCGAACTCGTCCACTTCCCGGTGCGGGGCGGCCCAGCGGGCCAGCGCCAGCGCGTACCCGAACATCGGTACGGCCTTCGCCTGCTCGGCCAGCTCCCGCTCGGCGGGCAGCTTCACCGGCGGGACCAGGACGGCCGCGTCGTCCAGGTCCTCGTCGTCCAGCCCGTGCGCGGCGAACGCCCCGTAGAGGTCCTGGAGCTCCAGGTCCGCGGGCAGCACCGCCTCTGCCGCGCCCTCCCCCGCCGAAGCCCCGGTGTTCTTGCGACGTCGTCCGGCCATCGTTGTGCGCTCTCCCTCAGCCAGCGGTCAGCCCAACAGCGCCGCGTACCGATCCATCACCTCAGCGTATAGGCCGGGCACCCCCGATGCCCGGCCGTACGGGGCGCACCCAGGGGCGCGCGCCATGGACGTGCGCCCACCCCTTATCCTTCGGTCTGGTAGCGCGCACACCCCGCGCCTGCCACCGGGGCAACGAAGCCCAACCGCCCTCCGCCCGACCCCGGGCCGGAGGGGCCCTCTTCAGCTCACCTCGCCCCACCAGGGAGCCCGTACCCGCGGCCACCACCACAGCGCCTCCGGACGGGCGCGCCGGCACAACCCCGCCGACCCCGGTGGTGCCCGGCCACAGGAGACCCCTGCCATGGCGGACCTCTCCCCCGCCGGCTCCGGCCTGCGCACCGCGCAGCTCGACGGACGCCGACTGTCGGAGGCCCTGCTTCCCCTGGAGCTCGCGCCGCGCGCCCAGCTCCAGCTCGCCGCGATCAGCCGCTGGAACGCGCTGCGCGGCGTCCGCGTCGGCCTGGTGGCCGCCGCCCTGCTGCTGATGCTGATCGGCGCCAACCTCGCGACGCCGATCTACTCGCTCCTCCAGCAGCGGCTGCACCTCACCGCGCTCGACACCACCGTCCTGTTCGCGATCTACGTACTGGCGCTGGTCCCGGTGCTGGCCGTGGTCGGCCACTGGTCCGACCACCTCGGCCGACGCGCCCTGATCCTGCCCGCCGTCGCGCTGGCCGCCGTCGGCGACGTCGTGTTCGCCACCTCCGGCAGCTTCTGGCAGCTCGCCGCCGGCCGAGCCGTCCAGGGCATCGCCGTCGGCCTGTCCACCGGCGCCGCCGGGGCCGCCCTCGGCGACCTGCTGCCCGACAAGCCGACCCTGGCCGCCAAGATCACCCTGGCCTGCTCGGCGGGCGGCGTCGCGCTCGGCCCGGTGGTCGGCGCCCTGCTGGCCGGCGGCTCCGACCCGCTGCTCACCCCGTTCCTGCTGCACGCCGTCGCCCTGCTGGCGCTCTGCGTACCGCTGGCCCTCCTCCACCCCCGGATGCCCGGCCGCAGCCGCCCACCGGCCTCCCCGCCCCGCATCACCACCCCGGCCCACCTGCGCCCGCAGCGCCTGCGGCTGCCCCGCACCGGGCGCCGCGAGTTCCTGCTCGCCGCCACGGCCGGCTTCATCTCCTACGCGGTGTTCGGCGTCTACCTCAGCCTGGCCCCGGCCTTCGCCGCCCAGCTGCTGCACACCGACTCCAAGCTGGTCGGCGCGATCGTGGCGGCCCTCCTGCTCGGGTCCTCGGCCGCCACCCAGCTGCTCGTCCCGCCGACCTCGGACCGCGTGGTGACCGCCCTCGGCATGGCCGGCCTGGCCGCCGGCCTCGGCCTGGTCGTCGCCGCCCAGTACACCGGCACCCCGGCGCTGCTCTTCATCGGCAGCGTCCTCGGCGGAATCTCCCAGGGTGTGGCCTTCCGCTCCCTGTTCACCGCCGCCGTCGGTGCGATGAACCCGGAACGCCGCGGCTCCGAACTGAGCACCCTCTGGGTCATCGTCTACCTCGGCAGTTCCGCCCCCATCATCGCCCTCGGCGCCCTCGTCCAGACCTACGGCCTCCTCCCCTCCGTCAGCGGCTTCGCCGCCCTCGCCGCCCTCGCCTGCACCGCGCTCGCGATGGCCGTCGCCCGCAGGCCCAGGCCCACGGCCTGACCCCTCCCCCGCACGACGAACGCCGCTGCCCGGGACTGCTTCGGTAGTCCCGGGCAGCGGCGTTCCGCTTCGCCCACCGCCGGGTCAACACCCGCGCATCATCCGCTGCGTCGAGCAGGTCTACCACCGTTCCCCACCATCCACCCCCCACCCGCCTCCCGGTGGGTGCCCGCCCCCGCCCTCGCCGCGCGCCGCCCAGCCG
>NZ_JBSHBN010000081.1:0-40373 GCF_053612025.1 Kitasatospora sp. NPDC054768 | reverse complement strand
CAGCCGGAGCAGGGGGGAGAGCTCCGGGGCGGCTCTGATGATCGCCGTTCCGCGCGCCCCGGGGGGTGTGGGTCGGACGGTCGGTCGATCGGCCTTCGGTGGGCGCCGACCCTCCCGGGCCGGCCTGGTCGTCCTCGTGCGGCACCCGCGCGACCGGCCCCGGAAGGGGCCCCGCGGACGGCCGCGCCAACGGCTGAGGCTCGCTGTCCATCTGCGATGACACTACGTCAACAGCCCTTCCGCGCCGAGCGCCTTCAGCGATTCCGCACACCATCTTCACCCCGCGCCGGGCAACCTCCGGGGCACCCCGTCGATCATGCCCGGACCGCCCGCGCGGCACGCCGGAAACCGAACGGCCCGTGCGGACCAAGAGGTCCCCACGGGCCGTTCAGCGCTGTCCGGACAACCCTCCGGCGGGGGTTCACGACCGGACGGGCGACACCGCTCAGAGGGCGGCGAACGCACCCTCCAGGATGTCCAGGCCCTCGGTCAGCAGGTGCTCCGGCATGACCAGCGGCGGCAGGAAGCGCAGCACGTTGCCATAGGTGCCGGCGGTCAGCACGACCAGGCCCTCGGCGTGGCAGGCCTTGGCGATGGCCGCGGTGGCCGCCGCGTTCGGCTCCTTGCCGCCCGGCAGCACCAGCTCGACGGCGATCATCGCACCGCGGCCGCGGACCTCACCGATGATCTCGTACTTCTCCTGCATGGCCCGCAGGCGGCCCAGCATGATCTCGCCGATCCGCTGCGCCTTGCCGTTGAGGTCCAGCTCCTTCATGGTCTCGATGGCGCCCAGCGCGGCGGCACAGGCCACCGGGTTGCCACCGTAGGTGCCACCCAGACCACCGGTCTGCGCGGCGTCCATGATCTCGGCGCGGCCGGTCAGCGCGGACAGCGGCAGGCCGCCGGCGATGCCCTTCGCGGTGGTGATCAGGTCCGGGACGATGCCCTCGTCCTCGCACGCGAACCACTGGCCGGTACGGCAGAAACCGGTCTGGATCTCGTCCGCGACGAACACGATGCCGTTCGCCTTCGCGAACTCCACGATCGCCGGCAGGAAGCCCTTGGCCGGCTCGATGAAGCCGCCCTCGCCCTGGATCGGCTCGATGATGATCGCGGCGACGTTCTCGGCACCGATCTGCTTGTTGATCGCGTCGATCGCCTGGGCCGCGGCCTCGGCGGCGGCGTTCTCCGCACCGGTCAGCCAGCGGTACGGGTAGGCGACCGGCACCCGGTAGACCTCGGGGGCGAACGGACCGAAGCCCTGCTTGTACGGCATGTTCTTCGCCGTCAGCGCCAGGGTCAGGTTGGTGCGGCCGTGGTAGCCGTGGTCGAACACCACGATGGCCTGGCGCTTGGTGTAGGCGCGGGCGATCTTCACCGCGTTCTCGACGGCCTCGGAACCCGAGTTGAACAGCGCGGTGCGCTTCTCGTGGTCACCCGGGGTCAGCTCGTTCAGCTGCTCGGCGACCGCCACGTAACCCTCGTACGGGGTCACCATGAAACAGGTGTGCGTGAAGTTGCCCAGCTGCTCGGTCGTCCGGGCCACCACGGCCTCGGCGCTGTTGCCGACGTTCGTCACGGCGATGCCGGAACCGAAGTCGATCAGCGAGTTGCCGTCCACGTCCTCCAGCACGCCGCCGTTGGCACGGGACACGTACACCGGCAGGGTGGTGCCGACACCGGCCGCCACCGCACCCAGCTTGCGGGCGTGCAGCTCCTGCGACTTCGGACCGGGGATCGCGGTGACCAGGCGGCGCTCCTGCGGGAGCGGCGTTGCGGCGCTCATGGGGTTTCTCCAGACTTCTCGGCTCGGTGCTTCGCAGGCTACGGCCGCCCTCCCCACCCGGGCACGCGCCACTCGGTAGCAGTGCGCCGTCCGACTTGTCCGGCACGGCCAGCGCGGGCGGCACGACTACCCGCAGGCCACGCTCCACTACCCTGAGCGCGGGCGTGTCGCCGGTACGGCGGCATGGGTATGGCGGCACCGACGGCGGTCGGGCCGGGCGGGCGGGCGAGGGAGCGGGGCCGTACATGGCACAGGACGGGGCACACCACCACGGCGAGCACAACACCACCAGCCCCCCGAGCCCCTTGCCCCACCAACGCCCCGGCGGGGGCACGTCCCCCTTCGACCTCGCCGCCTGGGCCTGCGCCCCGCGCCCCGACGCCGAACCGGGCGTCTACCGGCTCGGCTATCGCCGCCTCGACCCGGAGCGGGCGGAGGCGGCCAAGGTCGCCACCTGGCCGCTGCTGCTGCGGGCGGGGCTGAACGCGGTGGTGGCGTGGTTCGCCTATCTGTACGGCACCCAGCTGCTGATGTACGTCCTGGTGTGGTTCGGCGGACAGACGGGCATCGGCCCGCTCGCCTCGCCCTCCGAGTCGGAGGCCATGTTCACCCTGCTGGTGGCCAACATCGTGGTGGTCGCCGTGGTCATCAAGTTCTTCGGCCGGATGGGCCGCTGGCCCGAGGTGTGGCGCCGTTACGTCACTCCGCTGTTGTCGCGCACGGTGACGCAGGAGAAGCTCGTCGAGGAGGACGCCCCGGGGGCGGCCGAGGGCGTGCGGGGGCGGGATCCGTGGGACGGGCTGCGCCGGGGCGGTGCGGTCGGTGCGGCGGCCCGGCTGGACGGTGAGGCCGTGGGGGACGTCGACTACGTGCGGATCCGGCGCGCCTGGGAGTCCGCCCAGGCGGACCCGGTGTTCGTGCCCGCCTTCGCCGAGCAGGTGGCCTCGCGCGGTGCGGCGGCCTTCGCCCATCCTTCCGAGTCGCGCGAGCTGCCCGGCCGTGCCGAGCGGCATGATCTGCTGCTCGGCCAGGTCCGGCTGGGCACCGCGCAGGACGTCCCGAAGAACCCGTTGGGCCACCGGGCGGCCGGTTTCGCGCTGGACCCGTCGGTGCTGGGCACGTCGCTGCTGGCGGTGGGCCCGGCCGGTACGGGGAAGACGGCGCGGCTGGCCCGGCCGGTGGCGGAGGCGTTGTGCCTGCAGGCGTTGTCGGGTACGGCCTGTGCGGTGGTGGTCGGGGCGGCGGACGCCGATCTCGGCCCGGACTCCTGGTACGACGTGGTGATCGCGCCCGGCGATCCGTCCTCGCTGTACGGGCTGGACCTCTACGGCGCCGCACGGGACCCCGACGAGGCGGCCGCCCGGCTGGCCGAGGCGTTGCTGCCGGACGAGCTGACTGCCCGCGCGGAGCACGCCCGGACCGCGTTGCAGCAGGTGGTGGGCCCGTTCCACGCGGCGTACGGCCGTTACCCGGGGGTGCGGGAGCTGCGGGCGCTGCTGGCGGGTGAGCCGGATGTGCTGGCGCCCCTGGTGAAGGCGCTCGGGGTGGCCGGCCGGCTGGCCGTCCACGAGCGGGACCTGGAGCACCGGGAGCGGCAGCGCGACCGGGCGGACGACCCCGGGGCGCTGCTGGCGGACCGGCTGGCGCTGTTGGAGCGGCCAGCCTTCGAGGGGGCCTTCGCGACCGATGGGACCGGTCGGCCCCCGTTCGCGATGCGGGTGCTGGACCATCCGCTGCGGGTGCGGGTGAAACTGCCCGAGCGGAGTCACCCGGAGGCGGCGCGGATGCTGTCCCGGCTGGTGGTGGGGCAGTTCGTGCAGGCGGCCGGGGCCCGCGAGGACCGCTCGCTGTTCGCGGGCCTGGTGGTGGACGACGCCTCGGCGGCGCTGGACGCCACCGCGGTGCGCGGCCTGCAGCGGATGCGCGGGGCGAACGCGGGCGCGGTGCTGTTGCTGCGGACGCTGGTGGACCTGCCGGAGGCGCTGCGGGCTCCGCTGTTCGGCGCGGTCGGCTGCCGGATGGCGTTCCCGGGGATCGCGCCGTGGGACGGGAAGCTGTTCTCGGAGGCCTGGGGGACGCACCTGGTGCAGGAGACCGCGGTCACCCACACCCCCGACACCTCCGGTGGGGTGATACGGCGGGCCGGGCGGGTCGGGCGGAAGGCGTTGTCGGGGACGACGGCGCAGACGGAGTCGGTGACGACGCGGGACGTGGAGCGGCTGCGGTGGTCGCCGTCGGATCTGGCGCACGCGCTGCCGGCGGGGCATGCGGTGGTGTCGTTGACGGCGGTGTCGGGGGAGCAGGTGCCGCCGTTGCTGGTGGATCTCCGGGGTTGACGGCGGGCTGCCGGGGAAGTCGCCTTCGAGGTGGATTCGGCAGTGCGGGTTGTCCGGGGCGTCCATAATGAAGGGGAGAGACCCTCACCAGTCCCACGTCCCTCTCCTCGCCCGGCCGCAACGGCGCGGTCAGGTCGATCCTTCGAAGGTGCCATGCCCCCCACACTCGCCTCCGTCGTCCGTAACACGTCGCTCCATCTGACGGTCCTCGCCGGTGCGGATCACCTGGAACGTCCGGTCCGCTGGGTGCACACCAGTGAGCTGGACGACCCGACGCCGTTCCTGGAGGGTGGCGAGCTGCTGCTCACCACCGGTATCAAGCTGGGCCGTACGGCGGCGCAGTTGCAGGCGTACGTGCACCGGTTGGCCGACGCGGGGGTGGTCGGGCTGGGGCTGGGGGTGGGGTTGTCGCACACCGAGGTGCCGCAGCCGCTGGTGGACGCGGCGGCGCAGCGCGGGCTGCCGCTGTTGCGGGTGCCGGAGCCGACGCCGTTCATCGCGATCAGCAAGGTGGTGTCGGCGGCGCTGGCCGCGGAGCAGTACGAGGCGGTGACGACCAGCTTCGAGGCGCAGGAGGAGCTGACCCGGGCGGCGCTCGGCAAGGACGGCACGACGGCGGTGGTGCGTCGGCTGGCGGCCCGGCTGGGGGGTTGGGCGGCGCTGTACGACGGGTCGGGCGCGCTGTCGGTGGTGGCGCCGGACTGGGCGGCTCGCCGGGCGGGGCGGCTGGCGGCGGAGGTGGACCGGCTGCGTCGGCGGCCGGCGCCGTCGAGTGCGGCGTTGCAGGGGCGCGCGCCGGGGATAGACACGGCGGACGAGGACTACGTGGTGGTCCAGTCGCTGGGGGCGGACCGGCGGGCCCGGGGCTTCCTGGCGGTCGGGACCGAGGACCGGATCACGCCGACCGAGCGGTATGTGCTGAACGCGGCGGTGGCGCTGCTGACCCTCACCCTGGAGCGGTCGCGGGAGCTGCGGCAGGCCGAGGAGCGGATGGGCGCGGCGCTGTTGCGGATGGTGCTGGCCGGTGAGGTGGCGACGGCCCGCCAGGTGGCGGTGGGGCTGTTCGGGGGGCTGCCGGAGGGGACGATACGGGTTCTGGTGGCCGGGGCGGGGCCGGCGAACGCGGATGCCGCGGAGGCGCTCGGGGAGCTGGGCGACCGGGCCGAGCAGGCGGGCGCCCGGGTGGGGGAGAAGCTGTTGGTGGCGCGGGAGGACGGTGCGCACGGGCAGCGGCTGATGGTGCTGGCGTTGGACAACGGCGCGGTGCACCGGGCTTGTCTGGGCACGGTGGAGGAGCACGAGGGCCTGTCGTTGGGTGTCTCGGCGCCGGCCGCGCTGGAGGAGGCCGGGACGGCGCACGCGCAGGCCGAGCGGGCGTTGGCGGTGGCGTTGCGCGGCGGCCGCCGGTCGGTGGACCACGAGGAGGTCGGCGCGGGGTCGCTGCTGCCGCTGTTGGGCGAGGACGCGGTGACGGCCTTCGCGGAGGGGTTGCTGCGGCCGTTGCGGGAGCACGACCGGACGGCCCGCGGGGATCTGGTGGCGTCGTTGCGGGCGTGGTTGTCCCGGCACGGCCAGTGGGACGCGGCGGCGGCGGACCTGGGGGTGCACCGGCACACGTTGCGCTACCGGATGCGCCGTGTCGAGGAGTTGCTGGGGCGCTCGCTGGACGACACGGACGTGCGGATGGAGCTGTGGCTGGCGCTGCGTTCCGGCGAGGAGTGACGTACGGGGTGGCACGGGCGGTTCACGCGGCGGGCGGTGGACGAGGCTCCGGCGGGACGCGGACCGCGCCCCGGTAGGACGTGGTGGAGTGGCCCCGGGGGCGAACGCTCCTAGTCGGCCAATCCGGTCGGCGCGCCGCCCCGCCTACCCTCAAATCCGGGTCCCACGTCCGTGGGCCGTAGGACAGACGAGGAGAGGGCCGGTACCACGGTGACCACCACGTACGATTTCTGGCTCGCCGGCCGCCGGGCGAGCGGTGACGCCGACTTCGAGGTGCACAACAGCTGGGACGGCCGTCTGGTCGGCAAGGTGAGCATCCCGACCGAGGCCCAGGTCGAGGAGGCGCTGGACGCCGCCGTCGCCGCGCTGCCGGTGTTCGCCGCCACTCCGGCGCACCAGCGTGCCGCCGCCCTGGACCACGTGGCCAAGCGGCTGACCGAGCGCACCGAGGAGCTCGCCCAGCTGGTCAGCGCCGAGAACGGCAAGCCGATCAAGTGGGCCCGCGGTGAGATCGGCCGTGCGGTGTCGGTCTTCCGCTGGGCCGCCGAGGAGGCGCGTCGCACCAACGGCGAGACCATGCGCCTGGACACCGACCCGGGCGGCGTGGGCCGTTTCGCGGTGGTGCGCCGTTTCCCGCGCGGTGTGGTGCTCGGGATCGCCCCGTTCAACTTCCCGCTGAACCTGGTCGCCCACAAGGTCGCCCCGGCGATCGCGGTCGGTGCGCCGATCATCCTGAAGCCGGCTCCGTCGACCCCGCTGTCGGCGATGGTGCTGGGCGAGATCCTGGCCGAGACCGACCTGCCGGTCGGCTCCTGGTCGATCCTGACCGTGCCGAACGACCGGATGCCGGCCCTGGTGCAGGACGAGCGCCTGCCGGTGATCTCCTTCACCGGTTCGGACAAGGTCGGCTACCAGATCATGGACTCGGTGCCGCGCAAGCACTGCACCCTGGAGCTCGGCGGCAACGCCGCGGCCGTGGTGCTCGCCGACTGGTCCTCGGAGGCCGACCTGGACTGGGCGGCCACCCGGATCGCGATGTTCGCGAACTACCAGGGCGGCCAGTCGTGCATCTCGGTGCAGCGGGTGATCGCCGACGCCTCGGTGTACGACGCGCTGGTGGAGAAGGTCGTCGCGAAGGTCAAGGCGCAGGTCACCGGTGACCCGGGCGACGACGCGACCGACGTCGGCCCGCTGATCGACGAGAACGCCGCGAAGCGCGTCGAGTCCTGGGTCGAGGACGCGGTCGCCAAGGGCGCCAAGGTGCTCACCGGCGGCTCCCGCGAGGGTGCGACCTACGCCCCGACCGTGCTGGCCGACCTGCCCGGGGACGCCATCCTGGCCAAGGCCGAGGTGTTCGGCCCGGTGCTTTCGCTGCACAAGGTGGACGGCGTGGACGAGGCCTTCGCGGCGGTCAACGACTCCGCGTTCGGCCTCCAGGCGGGTGTGTTCACCCACGACCTGCAGACCGCCTTCCGCGCCCACCGGGAGCTGGAGGTCGGTGGTGTGATCATCGGCGACGCGCCGTCCTACCGCGCCGACCAGATGCCGTACGGCGGCGTCAAGGACTCCGGTGTCGGCCGTGAGGGCGTCAAGTACGCGATGGACGACTACACCGTCGAGAAGGTCATGGTCCTGACCGGCCTCGACCTCTGAACGACGTCGTGGCAGTGCCGTAGCGCTGCGGTGGGAGGGCCCGGTTCGCCGAACCGGGCCCTCCCGGCGTTTCGCGCCCCCGCGCGGGCTCAGCCGTCGTGCCCGGCGGCCGCGGCGACGGCCTCCTCGACGGCGACGTTCCCGGAGACCAGTTCCAGGGTCAGTCCGGCGGTGCCGGGCTCGTGCAGCAGGGCGGCCAGGACGGCGGCGACGTCGGCCCGGTCGACCGCGCCGCGGTCGACCGAGGGGGCGAGCCGGACCAGGCCGGTGCCGGGGCCGTCGGTGAGCCGCCCGGGGCGCAGCACGGTCCAGTCCAGGCCGGTGCGGGCCCGGACGGCGTCGTCGGCGGCGCCCTTGGCCCGCAGGTAGGTCTCGAAGACCTCGTCGGCGGGGTGGTGCGCCGCGGCGTCGGCGGCCATCGCCGAGACCATCAGGTACCGGCGGATCCCGGCGAGTTCGGCGGCGTCGGCGAGCAGTACGGCGGCGTCCCGGTCCACGGTGTTCTTGCGGGCGGCGCCGCTGCCCGGTCCGGCGCCGGCGGCGAAGACGACCGCGTCGGCGCCGGTCAGCAGTCCGGCGAGCTGCGTGGCGGTGGCGGCCTCCAGGTCGAGCAGCAGTGGTTCGGCGCCGGCGTCGACGAGGTCCCGGGCCTGTTCGGGGCGGCGGATGATGCCGGCCGGGCGTTCGCCGCGGGCGGCGAGCAGCCGTTCCAGTCGGAGCGCGATCTGTCCGTGGCCCCCGGCGATGACGGTACGCATGGTTCCGACGGTAGCCCGGGACGGGCCGGGAGGTCCGGGGAGGTCCGGGGAGGTCCGGGGAGGTCCGGGGAGGTCCGGGGCGGTGCCGCGGACAGGACACCAGAAGTCCGGGGCGGTGCCGCGGACAGGACACAATGGGCGCATGACTTCGCTCGCCCACCCGCAGCTGCGCTTCACGCCCACCGTGGCGGACCCCTCCGGCCCCCGGGAGCTGGTGATCCTGGGTTCCACCGGTTCGATCGGCACCCAGGCGATCGACGTGGTGCTCCGCAACCCGGACCGCTTCCGGGTGGTCGCGCTGTCGGCGGCGGGCGGCCGGGTGGAGCTGCTCGCCGAGCAGGCGGTGCGGTTGGGCGTGCACACCGTGGCGGTGGCCGATCCGGCGGCCGAGCCGGCGCTGCGCGAGGCGCTGGCCGCGAAGGCGGCGGGCGGTCCGCTGCCGACCGTGCTGGCGGGTCCGGACGCGGCGACCGAGCTGGCCGCCCTGGAGTGCCACTCGGTGCTGAACGGCATCACCGGTTCGATCGGCCTGCGGCCGACGCTGGCCGCGCTGGAGGCGGGCCGGGTGCTGGTGCTGGCCAACAAGGAGTCGCTGATCGTCGGCGGTCCGCTGGTGAAGGCGGTGGCGAAGCCGGGCCAGATCGTGCCGGTGGACTCCGAGCACGCCGCGCTGTTCCAGGCGCTGGCCGGCGGCACCCGGGCCGAGGTGCGCAAGCTGGTGGTCACCGCCAGCGGCGGCCCGTTCCGCAACCGCACCCGGGAGCAGCTGGCCGGGGTGACCCCGCAGGACGCGCTGGCGCACCCGACCTGGTCGATGGGCCCGGTCGTCACGATCAACTCGGCCACCCTGGTGAACAAGGGCCTGGAGGTGATCGAGGCGCACCTGCTGTACGACGTGCCGTTCGACCGGATCGAGGTCGTCGTCCATCCGCAGTCGGTGGTGCACTCGATGGTGGAGTTCACCGACGGTTCGACCCTGGCCCAGGCGAGCCCGCCGGACATGCGGATGCCGATCGCGCTGGGCCTGGGCTGGCCGGACCGGGTGCCGGACGCCGCTCCCGCCTGCGACTGGACCAGGGCCGCCACGTGGGAGTTCTTCCCGCTGGACGACGAGGCCTTCCCGGCGGTCGAGCTGGCCCGGGAGGTGGGCGCCCTGGGCACCACCTTCCCGGCGGTCTTCAACGCGGCGAACGAGGAGTGCGTGGAGGCATTTCTGAAGGGCCGCCTCGCCTTCACCGGAATCGTGGACACTGTTGCCAAGGTCGTGGCCGAGCACGGTCAGCGGGACGGCGCCGCGGCGGCGGGAACTTCCCTGACGGTGGAGGACGTCCTGCACGCGGAGGACTGGGCGCGCGCCCGGGCCCGCGAGCTGGCGGCCGGCTGACGGTCGGCTGGCGGTCGGCCCATGGCCCCGATTGCGGTAGGACGAGACGATGAGCGGAGCGGCATGACGGAGGACCAACGGTGGCAACGGTTTTGACGGTGGTCGGCATCCTGGTCTTCGTCATCGGGTTGCTCATCTCGATCGCCTGGCACGAACTCGGCCACCTCTCCACGGCCAAGCTGTTCGGCATCCGGGTGCCGCAGTACATGGTCGGCTTCGGCCCGACCCTCTGGTCGCGCCGGAAGGGCGAGACCGAGTACGGCATCAAGGCGATCCCGTTCGGCGGGTACATCCGGATGATCGGGATGTTCCCGCCGGGCGAGGACGGCCGGATCACCAAGCGCAGCAGTTCGCCCTGGCGAACCATGATCGAGGACGCCCGCGAGGCCTCCTACGAGGAGATCCAGGAGGGTGACGAGAGCCGGCTCTTCTACACCCGCAAGCCCTGGAAGCGCATGATCGTCATGTTCGCCGGTCCGTTCATGAACCTGATCCTGGCGTTCGGGCTCTTCCTGACCGTCATGATGGGCTTCGGCGTCAACATGAGCGTGCCGACGGTCAGCTCGGTCGAGAAGTGCGTGGTCAAGGTCGGCCAGCCCCGGGACACCTGCCCGGAGGGCGCCCCGCAGACCCCGGCCGCCCAGGCCGGACTCAGGGCGGGCGACCGGATCCTCTCCTTCGACGGCGACCGGATCCACAGCTACGACCAGCTCCAGGCGGACATCCGCGAGTCGGCCGGCCGGAGCGTGCCGGTCGTGGTCGAGCGGGCCGGGGAGCAGCTCACCCTCAACCCGACCATCGCGGTCAACGACGTCCAGAAGTACGACGGCAACGGTGTCCCGCTCAAGGGCCAGAGCGTCCAGGCCGGGTTCCTCGGATTCACTCCCGCGAGTGGTGTGGTCCGGCTGGGATTCGGGCAGTCGGTCGACCGGATGTACGACATGACCGAGAACGGGGTGAAGTCGCTGATCGCGTTGCCGGGCAAGATCCCGGGGCTGTGGAACGCGGTCGTCGGCGACGCCCCGCGCGATCCGGACTCGCCGATCGGCATGGTCGGCGCCGCCCGGGTCAGCGGCGAGGTCTTCTCGCTCGACATCCCCGGCACCCAGCGGATCGCGTTCTACGTGAACCTGCTGGCCGGCATCAACCTGTCGCTCTTCCTCTTCAACATGCTGCCGCTGCTCCCGCTGGACGGCGGGCACATCGCCGGCGCGGCCTGGGAGGCGGTCCGGCGCCGGTTCGCACAGCTGTTCCGGCGGCCCGACCCGGGCCCCTTCGACGTCGCCAAGCTGATGCCGGTGGCGTACGTGGTGGCCAGCATCTTCATCGGCTTCACCCTGCTGGTGATGGTCGCCGACCTGGTGAACCCGGTGAAGATCAGTTAGGGCGTTCGGGTACCACGGGTGTGCTGGGCGCCATGACGGTGCCGTACCGTGGAGGCCGGGTGCGCGATCGTCAGCGCGCCCGGCCTCGGCCGTGTCACGGCCGGGCGGTCGACCACACCTCAACCCCGGGGAACCCTGCGCACATGACCGCGATCTCGCTCGGTATTCCGTCCCTGCCGCTCAAGCCGCTGGCCAAGCGCCGTTACTCCCGGCAGATCATGGTCGGCAACGTGCCGGTCGGCGGCGACGCGCCGGTCTCGGTGCAGTCGATGACCACCACCGTGACCTCGGACATCAACGCCACGCTCCAGCAGATCGCCCAGCTCACCGCGTCCGGCTGCCAGATCGTCCGGGTCGCCGTGCCCTCGCAGGACGACGCCGACGCGCTGCCGATCATCGCCAGGAAGTCGCAGATCCCGGTCATCGCGGACATCCACTTCCAGCCCAAGTACGTCTTCGCGGCGATCGACGCCGGCTGCGCGGCGGTGCGCGTGAACCCGGGCAACATCAAGGCTTTCGACGACAAGGTCGGCGAGATCGCCAAGGCCGCCAAGGACGCGGGCGTCCCGATCCGGATCGGCGTCAACGCCGGCTCGCTGGACAAGCGGCTGATGGAGAAGTACGGCCGGGCCACCCCGGAGGCGCTGGTCGAGTCGGCGCTGTGGGAGTGCTCGCTGTTCGAGGAGCACGACTTCCGCGACATCAAGATCTCGGTCAAGCACAACGACCCGGTCGTGATGATCAACGCCTACCGCCAGCTCGCCGCCGCGTGCGACTACCCGCTGCACCTCGGCGTGACCGAGGCCGGGCCGGCCTTCCAGGGCACCATCAAGTCGGCGGTCGCCTTCGGCGCGCTGCTGGCCGAGGGCATCGGCGACACCATCCGGGTCTCGCTCTCCGCCCCGCCGGCCGAGGAGATCAAGGTCGGCAACCAGATCCTGGAGTCGCTCGGACTGCGCGAGCGCGGCCTGGAGATCGTCTCCTGCCCGTCCTGCGGACGCGCCCAGGTGGACGTCTACAAGCTCGCGGAGGAGGTCACCGCCGGGCTGGAGGGCATGGAGGTGCCGCTGCGGGTGGCCGTCATGGGCTGCGTCGTGAACGGTCCGGGCGAGGCCCGCGAGGCCGACCTCGGGGTCGCCTCCGGCAACGGTAAGGGGCAGATCTTCGTCAAGGGCGAGGTCATCAAGACCGTTCCGGAGTCGAAGATCGTCGAGACCCTGATCGAGGAGGCGCTCAAGCTCGCCGAGCAGATGCAGGCGGCCGGCGTCGAGGCGGGCGCGCCGACCGTGGTCGCCGGGGAGTGATCCCCGCGCGGCTTGTGCGGGAGCGAACCCCGCGTAGCGTGTTCTGACAGCCGTAGGTTGTCCTGACCGTACGGGAGCACCCGTGCGGTGCTTTCCGGAAGCGGGGCCGTCCGGTCGCGGACGGCCCCCCGGCCGTAGCCGGGTGGGGCCACGGAGTAGGGTGCGGCCAGAGTCGTCTCAGTGAGGTGCTGTCTCGATGCTCGATCGAGGTGTGATGCTCCCGAGCTCCTTCCAGGCCGCCCGGGCCCTGGCCACCACCCGCGTGCTGGAGCCGCCGGACCTCCCGGACGCCCTGGAGATCCTCCACCGCGACCCGGTCGCCAACGCGTTCGTCGCCACCAGGGTCGAGGCCGTCGGGCTGGACCCGTGGCGGCTCGGCGGGGAGTTGTGGGGCTGGTACGACGGGGACGGCGTGCTGGACGCGCTCTGCTACGCCGGGGCGAACCTGGTCCTCGTCGACGCCGGGTCGGAGGCGGTCGCGGCGTTCGCGGAGCGGGCCCGCCGGCAGGGGCGGCGCTGCTCCTCGATCGTCGGGCCGGCGGCGGCCACGGCGGCCTTCTGGGCTCTGCTGGAGCGCAGTTGGGGGCCGGCCCGGGACGTGCGGGCGCACCAGCCGCTGTTGGCGACCTCGGTGCCGTCGGCGGAGATCGCGCCGGATCCGCTGGTGCGCAGGGTGCGGCGCGACGAGGTCGAGGCGCTGATGCCGGCCTGCGTGGCGATGTTCACCGAGGAGGTGGGGGTGTCGCCGCTGGCGGGGGACGGCGGGCTCCTCTACCAGGCCCGGGTGGTCGAACTCGTCTCCGCCGGACGGTCGTTCGCGCGGTTCGGGGAGGACGGGCAGGTCGTCTTCAAGGCGGAGATCGGGGCGGTGACGGAGGGGGCCTGTCAGATCCAGGGGGTCTGGGTCGCTCCGGAGCACCGGGGGCAGGGGCTCTCCGAGACCGGGATGGCGGCGGTCCTGGACGTCGCGTTGCGGGAGGTGGCGCCGGTGGCGTCGCTGTACGTCAACGACTTCAACCTGCGGGCCCGAGCCGCGTACCGGCGGGTGGGGTTCCGGGAGGTCGGGGCGTTCATGAGCGTGCTGTTCTGAGGGGGAGGCCCGGGCGGGGCGGGCGCGGTGTGCGAGGTGCTGTTGGGATCTTCGGCCGCGCCGCGGGGCCACGGGTAGTAACGTCCGGAGCATGGATCAGCTGACCGGGGTGACGATCGAGGCCATCGACCTTGCGGCCTGGGCGCCGCAGGCGCTGGAGGTCCAGGCGGTGGCGTTCGGGCTGACGCCCGAAGAGGTCGCGGTACGGCTGCACATCGTGGGACGGCACGCCCAGCAGCCGGGGGTGATCGCGCTGGGGGCGATGAGCGGGGGGCAGCTGGTCGGGTTCGGGTACGGGATGCCCAACCAGCGGGAGCACTGGTGGAGCACGGTGATCGAGCCCTACCTGGCCGCCCGGGGGTACGGGGACTGGCTGGACAGGGTCTTCGCCGTCACCGAGCTGCACGTGCTGCCGGAGTTCCAGGGGCAGGGGGTCGGCTCGCGGATCATCCGGACCCTGTGCGAGGCGTCGGGCCTGGACCGGAGCATCCTCTCGGCGATCGACGCGGAGACGCCGGCGCGGCGGCTGTACCGGGCGTTGGGGTACCAGGACCTGGCGCGGGCGGTGCGGTTCCCGGCGACGGACCGGCTGTACGCGGTGATGGGGGCCCGGCTGCCCCTGCGGGGAACCGGGGCCTAGCACCCCAAGTGCCTTTGGCCTCAAGGGCCTTGAGGTCAGAGGGAATCGGCGAATTCGAGGTGGAGCTCGGCGTCCTCGCGGCGGTCCGCGGCGAGGGCGCGGAGGGCGAGGTCGACGGCCCGGAAGAGGGTCCAGCCGCGCAGGCGCTCCCGGTCGACGTCGAGGGACTCGGCGAGCCGGCCCAGACGGCGGCGGACGGCCGCGGGGGCGCCGGGGGAGCCGAGCAGGGTGTCGGCGCGGTCCAGGGCGAGACGGGCCAGGTCGTAGGCGCGCTCGCCGGCCAGCGGGCTCGGGTCGACGGCCAGCCAGGGGGCCCGGTCGGCGGCCAGGACGTTGCCGTGGTGGAAGTCGCCGTGCAGGAGGAAGGACTCGTCGGCGGAGTCGGCCAGGCTCCGGGCGGTGTCCAGGGCCTCGGCGATCAGCTGCCGCGCTTCGGCGGCGGCGGGGTGGGGGTGTTCCGCGAGGCGGGCGGCGGCGGCGATCCGCTGGGCGGCGGCGGGGAAGGGGTGGCCCTCGGGGAGTTCGGTCCAGAGCCGGTGCAGCAGGCTGGTGGCCTCCAGTGCGGCCTTCGGCTCGGCGAGGGAACGCAGCGGGATCTCGCCGTGGAGGCGTTCGAGCAGGAGAACCCCCTCGGCGGGGACGGCGTCGAGCAGGAGGACGGCTCCGCGGCCCGCCCAGTGGGCGAGGGCGGTGTGCTCCTGGGCGGTCTCGGGGGTGGGCAGGCCGATCTTGAGGACGGCGGGGGAGAGGTCGTCGCGGTGGACGTACGCGACGAGGCTGAGGCTGCCGCCGGGGTCGAGGATCCGTTCGAGCGTGAGGTTCCAGGCGGCGAGGTGGGCGGCGGCCTTCGCGGGGAGGTCGGCCAGCCATTGGCGGCCGGCCTCGCCGTGGGTGGCGGTGACGGTGTTCGTCAGCCAGGTGGGGACGGTGATGGTGGGTTCGGCTCCCGACATGGGTCCATTGTCGGGGTTTGGGAGGGCGGGGCGCTCGGGAGGGTGCCGGCTTCCGGGAGGGAGGCGGGCGCGGGGGCTCCGGGTCAGCCGGGGGTGCCGGGGAAGGGGGTGGCGGGGGCGCCCCAGTGGTGGGCGCGCAGGGTGGCTTCGCGGAGGGCGGTGGCGGCGAGGAGGCGGTAGGGGGCGGGGACGGCGGTGACCAGGTCGGCGTAGGCGGTGGTCAGGCGGGTTTCCAGGTGGACGGCGAGTTTGGCGGCGTCGGTGGGGGAGGCGACGGGGAAGGGGAGCCGGTAGCCGCCGGCGGCGGGGGTGGGGGCGGCGGTGAGGGTGCCGAGGAGGCGTTGCCAGGCGTCGCGTTGGGCCTGGTGGGCGGCGTGGGTGGTGCGGGCGTCGGCGCGTTGGGGGTCGTCGGGGAAGTGGGCGCCGACGACGCCGTAGCCGTAGACGGCGGCGTGTTCGGCGCCGAGGGCGGCCTGGAGGGCGGGGACGGCGGCGGCTCTGCCGGCGGGGGTGCCTTCGGTGTCGGCGTCGGGGGTCAGGACGGGGGTCGTGTCGCCGAGGGCCGCGGCGTGCAGGGCGTTGGAGGCGGAGACGGAGGCGAGCAGCCGGGCCAGGGGCGGGCCGACCTCGTCGAGGTCGTGGAGGTGGGCCTCGGCGGTCCGGTGCTCCATGAGGGCCAGCTCGGGGAGGGTGGGGAGGGAGCGGTACGGGGTGCTGGTGGGGGAGGGGCTCGCGCTCGGCAGGCCCTGGACGAGGGCGGCGCGGTGCTGGACGGTGTCGTCGCGCAGGGGCTGGAGCAGGGCGGTCCGGGCGCCCGGGACGGTGAGCAGGTTGTCGTAGGCGCCGAGCAGGAGGTCGGTGGCGGCGATCGCGCGCAGGCGGACCGGGGTGTCCGGGTCGCGGGGCGGGGTGGGGTCGGCGTGCCGGTCGCCGACGGAGGCGGTGCAGGCGGTGAGGGTGGTGAGCAGTCCGAGGGCCAGGAGGGTCCGTCGGCTGGGCGGCTGCATCGGGGGCGCTCCGGGCGGGTACGGGAGGACGGCCTCCCCGCCAGCCCTCGTTGGCGTGAATGATTACAGAATCCCCACGTTCCCGGGTCCGGTTCGGGGATGCCGGGCCGGGTGTGAGGTTGCTCGCAGTGGGTGGTGTGCGGGCGGCCGGGGGAGGTCAGGAATCGGTGGTTGGGGGCTTGACCGGATAGGCTTTGGGCCGAGCTGCCGTGATTCCGGTGTGGCACCGGGGGTGCGCGGCGACCTTCTGACAACAGCAGACGCGGCCGAGGAGTCCACCCGGATGAGCACCACCCACACCGACCGGCTGCGAGCGTTGCTGGAGCCGCTGGCCGAGCAGGCCGGACTGGACCTGGAGGACGTCAGGGTCACTCGGGCGGGCAGCCGCCGGCAGGTGCAGATCGACGTCGACACCGACGGCGGTGTGGACATGGACGCCATCGCCGAGTTCAGCCGGGTGGTCGGTGAGGCCCTGGACGAGTCGGACCTGATGGGGGACGACGCGTACCTGCTGGAGGTCGGCTCGCCGGGTGCGGAGCGTCCGCTGGTCCTGCCCCGGCACTGGCAGCGCGCCGAAGGTCGGCTGGCCAGGATCCACCTGGTGGACGGCGGGGAGATCGTCGCCCGGGTGCTGGAGGCCGACGAGGACGGCGCACTGGTCGAGGTGCAGCCGGTGAAGGGGCGCGGCCGTCCGAAGGAGCGCCGTCTGGCGTACGCGGAGGTGACCCGGGCGCGCGTCCAGGTCGAGTTCAACCGCAAGGACGACGAGCTCCTGGACGAGGCCGCGGACTTCGACGAGGGGGAGGACGGCGCCGAGTGACCCCCGGGTGCCGTACGACCATGACGAACGTGACGAAAGACGAGGAGGCGTAGCCGTGGACATCGACATGAGTGCCCTGCGCACGCTGGTCAACGAGAAGAACATCCCTTTCGACCTGCTGGTCGAGTCCATCGAGTCCGCCCTCCTCACCGCGTACCACCGCACCGAGGGCTCGCGCCGCCGGGCCCGGGTGGACCTGGACCGCAAGAGCGGCCACGTCACCGTGTGGGCCATGGAGGACCCGGCGGAGCTGGACGAGGGCGTCGAGCCGAAGGAGTTCGACGACACCCCGAACGGCTTCGGCCGGATCGCGTCCAGCATCGGCATCCAGGTGATGATGCAGCGTCTGCGCGACGCCGCCGACGACCAGACCTTCGGCGAGTACGCGGGCAAGGAGGGCGACATCGTCACCGGTGTCGTCCAGCAGGGCAACGACCCGAAGAACGTGCTGGTCGACATCGGCAAGCTGGAGGCCATCCTGCCGCCGCAGGAGCAGGTCCCGGGCGAGGACTACCGGCACGGCACCCGGCTGAAGTGCTACGTGGTGGCCGTGCGCCGGGGTGTGCGCGGTGCTTCGGTGACGCTGTCGCGCACTCACCCGAGCCTGGTGAAGAAGCTGTTCGCGCTGGAGGTCCCGGAGATCGCGGACGGCAGCGTGGAGATCGCGGCGATCGCCCGTGAGGCCGGCCACCGGACCAAGATCGCGGTCTGGTCGCGCCGCCAGGGCCTGAACGCCAAGGGCGCCTGCATCGGCCCGATGGGCTCCCGGGTGCGCGCCGTGATGGGCGAGCTGCACGGCGAGAAGATCGACATCGTCGACTGGTCCGAGGACCCCCGGGAGATGGTGGCCGCCGCCCTGTCGCCCGCGCGGGTGACCAGCGTGGAGATCGTGGACGCCGCCCAGCGCTCCGCCCGGGTGATCGTGCCGGACTACCAGCTGTCGCTGGCGATCGGCAAGGAGGGGCAGAACGCCCGCCTGGCCGCGCGCCTGACCGGCTGGCGGATCGACATCCGTCCGGACACCGAGGGCCAGGCCGAGGAAGCGCAGGCCCGGTAATCAGTGTCGTCGTCGGCGTCCCCGCCGGTCCTCCGGGTTCGGTGGGGCGGCGCCATGTCGCTTCGGAGGGGTAGACTTGCCTTCGTCTGGCCGGACGCATGTCCGAGCACGCCCGGAACGCACCTGCGTGGGCTGCCGCAAGCGCGCGGCCAAGCACCAGCTGTTGCGTGTCACGGCGGTCGAGGGCGAGTGCGTCCCTGATCCCCGTGGCGCACTCCCGGGCCGGGGCGCTCATCTGCACCCCGATCCGACCTGCCTCGACCTCGCGGTCCGCCGTCGGGCGTTCCCCCGGGCCTTCCGGCTCCAGGGCGCGCTCGACACCGAGCGGCTCCGCGGGTTCATCGGGGAGCGGGCGGGCGAAGCCTCGTAGCAGGGCCGCCTCCCGCGACGGCCGCCGCTCGCGCGGCGGAGAACCACCGCAACAAGCACAGCGCTCGGGAAGCCGCGCGCCGTGCCACCAGTCAGGTACCTCGCGATGTGGAAGTAGGTCGAGATTGCGATGAGCTCTCGATGAGTACGCGATGAGTACGCGATGGGTACGCCCATGAAGTAGCGACAGTCCGGCGGACGAGACCCCCGGACTCATAGACAGGAGTGAAGTGGCTAAGGTCCGGGTTTATGAACTCGCCAAGGAGCTTGGCTTGGAGAGCAAGGCCGTCATGGCCAAGCTCACCGAGCTCGGTGAGTTCGTCCGTTCGGCGTCCTCGACGATCGAGGCGCCGGTCGTGCGCAAGCTGACTGACGCGCTTGGTGTGGCCCCCACTGGTGGTTCCGCCGCCAAGCCGGGTCCGCGGAAGTCCGCGGCGCCTTCCCCCACCGCCGGCTCGGGTTCCCCGAAGCCGGGGGCCCCGACCCCGGGTCCGCGCCCCAGCGCGACCCCTGGTCCCCGTCCGACCCCGGCTGCCGCCGCGCCTTCCGCGCCGGCCGCCCCCGCCGCCCCGAAGTCGGCCACGCCGGCTCCGGGTGCGCCGACTCCGGGCCCGCGCCCGGCCGCGCGTCCCGCCGCTCCGGCGGCCCCGGCCGCGCCCGCGGCCGAGTTCTCCTCGCCGGCTCCGGCCGGTGACGCCCCGCGTCCGGCCGCCCAGGCCCCGCGCCCCAGCGGCCAGGCCACCGGCGGTGCCCGTCCGGGCCCGCGTCCGGCCGGTCCGCGTCCGGGCAACAACCCGTTCACCTCGGGCAGCGCGACCGGCATGGGCCGCCCCGGCGACCGCCGTCAGGGCGGTCAGGGCGGTGCTCCGCGTCCGGGCGGTGCCCAGGGCGGCGACCGTCCGCGTCCCGGTGGCGACCGTCCGCGTCCCGCCGGTGCTCCGGGTGCCGGTGCCCCCCGTCCGGGTGGTGCTCCGGGTGCGGGTGCCCCCCGTCCGGGTGGTGCCCCGCGTCCCGGTGGCGACCGTCCGCGTCCCGCCGGTGCTCCGGGTGCCGGTGCCCCCCGTCCGGGTGGCGCCCCGCGTCCCGACGGCATGCCGCGTCCGGCCGCGCCGCGTCCCGGTGGTCCGACCCCGTCCGGCATGCCTCGCCCGAACCCGGGCATGATGCCGCAGCGTCCGGCCGGCCCGCGTCCGGGTCCGGGTGGCCGTGGTCCGGGTGGCCCCGGCGGCCGTCCGGGTGGTCCGGGTGCCGGCGGTGCCCGTCCCGGCTTCCAGGGCCGTCCGGCCGGTCCGGGCTCGCGTCCGGCCGGTGGCGGTGGCTTCGGCGGTCCGCGTCCCGGTGGCGGCGCCCCCGGCGGTGGCGGTGGCTTCGGCCCGCGTCCCGGCGGCTTCGGCGGTCGTCCCGGTGGCCCGGGTGCCCGTGGTGGCACGCAGGGTGCCTTCGGTCGTGGCCCGGGCGGTCGCCCGGCTCGCGGTCGCAAGTCGAAGCGGGCGAAGCGCCAGGAGTACGAGGCCATGCAGGCCCCGTCCGTCGGCGGTGTGATGCTGCCTCGCGGCAACGGCCAGACCGTTCGCCTGTCGAGCGGCGCCTCGCTGATGGACTTCGCGGAGAAGATCAACGCCAACCCGGCCGCGCTCGTCTCCGTCATGTTCAACCTCGGTGAGATGGTCACCGCGACCCAGTCGGTCTCCGACGCCACGCTGCAGCTGCTGGCGGACGAGATGGGCTTCGTCCTGGAGATCGTCAGCCGGGACGACGAGGACCGTGAGCTGCTGGAGTCGTTCGACATCGACTTCGGCGCCAACGAGGGCGACGAGGACCAGCTGGCCCCGCGCCCGCCGGTCGTCACCGTCATGGGTCACGTCGACCACGGTAAGACCCGCCTGCTGGACGCCATCCGCAAGTCCAACGTGGTGGCCGGTGAGGCGGGTGGCATCACCCAGCACATCGGTGCCTACCAGGTGGCGACGGTCGTGAACGGCGAAGAGCGCCCGATCACCTTCCTCGACACCCCGGGTCACGAGGCGTTCTCCGCCATGCGTGCCCGTGGTGCCAAGTCCACCGACATCGCGATCCTGGTGGTCGCGGCCAACGACGGTGTCATGCCGCAGACGGTCGAGGCGCTGAACCACGCCAAGGCCGCGGGTGTGCCGATCGTGGTCGCCGTCAACAAGATCGACGTCGAGGGCGCCGACCCGACCAAGGTCCGCGGTCAGCTGACCGAGTTCGGTCTGGTGGCCGAGGAGTACGGCGGCGACACCATGTTCGTCGACATCTCCGCGCGCCAGGGCCTGAACATCGACCAGCTGCTGGAGGCCGTGGTCCTGACCGCGGACGCCTCGCTGGACCTGCGGGCCAACCCCGAGCAGGACGCGCAGGGTATCGCCATCGAGGCGCACCTGGACAAGGGCCGCGGCGCCATGGCGACCGTGCTCGTGCAGCGCGGTACCCTCCGCGTCGGCGACTCGATCGTCGTGGGCGACGCCTACGGCCGCGTCCGCGCGATGCTGGACGAGAACGGCAACAGCCTCGCCGAGGCCGGCCCGTCCCGTCCGGTGCTGCTGCTCGGTCTGACCTCGGTGCCCCGCGCCGGCGACAGCTTCATCGTCGTCGACGAGGACCGCACCGCCCGTCAGATCGCCGAGAAGCGCTCGGCCCGCGACCGCAACGCCGCCTTCGCGCAGCGTCGGGTCCGGGTGTCCCTGGAGGACCTGGACAAGGCCATCGCCGCCGGCTCCATCGAGCAGCTCAACCTCATCATCAAGGGTGACGTCTCCGGTTCGGTCGAGGCCCTTGAGGACGCCCTGGTCAAGCTGGACGTCGGCGAGGAGGTCGAGCTCCGGGTCCTGCACCGCGGTGTGGGTGCCATCACCGAGTCCGACGTGGACCTGGCGATGGGCTCGGACGCCATCATCATCGGCTTCAACGTGCGCGCCGAAGGCCGTGCGCGCGCCGCGGCCGACAAGGAAGGCGTGGACGTCCGGTACTACTCGGTCATCTACCAGGCGATCGAGGAGATCGAGAACGCCCTCAAGGGCATGCTCAAGCCGGAGTACGAGGAGGTGCGCCTCGGCGCCGCGGAGATCCGCGAGGTCTTCCGCTCCTCCAAGTTCGGCAACATCGCCGGTGTCCTGGTCCGCGACGGCATCATCCGCCGCAACGCCAAGGCCCGCCTCATCCGCGACGGCAAGGTCGTGGCGGAGAACCTCTCGATCGAGGGTCTGCGCCGCTTCAAGGACGACGCGACCGAGGTCCGCGAGGGCTTCGAGGCCGGTGTCACCCTGGGGTCGTTCAACGACATCAAGGTCGAGGACATCATCGAGACCTACGAGATGCGCGAGAAGCCGCGCGCCTAGTCGGTGTCAGCCGGGGCCGGTCGACGGGTGGTAACTCCGTCGACCGGCCCCGGTCTCGCTGTGTAGGGTCCGGGAAGTAGTCGGACACAGCGGAGCCGGCCCGGTTCCGGGTTGCTCCCCGAGGCCTTCCAGGTCGGCGAGACCTGTCATACATGTTCGTGGGAACACTCACCTTCGACCTGCTGCTGGGCGACGTCCACTCGCTCAAGGAGAAGCGTTCGATCGTGCGGCCCATCGTGGCCGAACTGCAGCGCAAGTACAGCGTGTGCGCTGCCGAGACCGGGAACCAGGACCTGCACCGCCGGGCCGAGATCGGTCTGGCGGTGGTGGCCGGCGAAGCCGGGTACGTCACCGAGCTCCTGGACAGCTGTGAGCGGTTGGTCGCCGGCCGCCCCGAGGTGCAACTCCTCTCCGCGAGGAGGCGCTACCACAACGACGACGATGAATGAGGCCCGTGGAGCCGGTCGGCGGAAGTCGCCGTTCTCACACGGATCAGGACCGAGAGCGCCCGCAAGGCCGGGCGCGGGCCGGTACTTTGGGGCGTGGGCCCCGACGGGTGCGCAGCTCACCCGGGTACCGGGCCCACTGCACGAGGAGGCAACGTGACCGACACCGCAAGGGCGCGCAAGCTCGCCGACCGCATTCAGGTGGTCGTCGCCCAGACCCTGGAACGGCGGATCAAGGACCCCCGTCTGGGGTTCGTGACCATCACCGACACCCGGGTGACCGGAGACCTGCGCGAGGCCACCGTCTTCTACACCGTCTTCGGTGACGAGACCGAGCGCGAGGCCACCGCGGCCGCGCTGGAGAGCGCCAAGGGCGTGATCCGTTCCGAGGTCGGCAAGATCGGCGTGCGCTTCACGCCGACGCTGACCTTCGTCGCGGACGCGCTGCCGGACAACGCCCGGAACATCGACGACCTGCTCGACCGGGCCCGCACCTCGGACGCCGCCGTGCGCACCCAGGCCGCGGGGGCGGACTACGCCGGCGGCGCGGACCCGTACCGGGTTCCGGCGTCCGAGCGTGACGACGAGGACGAGTAGTCATGGCGGGTGAGCCGGCGCGGGCCGCCCCGCGAGCCGGATCGACCACGGGGGCGTCCTCCACCAGCACGGTGGAGGGTGCCCTCGCGGCGGTCCCGGGCCCGCGCACCGAGGAGAGCGGGTTCGAGCTGATCTGGCAGCAGGTGGTGGCGGAGATCGGGCGGGCCCGTTCGATCGACCTGATCTGCCACATCTGCCCGGACGGCGACGCGCTGGGCTCCTCGCTGGCGGCCGCGCTGGCGCTGCGCGCGCTCGGCAAGCAGGTGCGGGTCTCCTTCGGTGACGATCCGCAGATCGTGCCCGAGTCGCTGGTCTTCCTGCCCGGCCAGGAGCTGATCGTGCCGGCCGCCGCGGTGCCGGAGGTGCCCGAGCTGGTGCTCTGCTTCGACGTGGCCGCGGAGAGCCGGCTCGGCCTGCTGCACGACAAGGCCTTCGCCGCGCCCGTCCTGGTGGTGTTCGACCACCACGCCTCCAACCCGGGCTTCGGCACCCACCAGCTGATCGACCCGACCGCTCCGGCCACCGCCGTGCTGGTCGACGAGCTGCTGCGCCGGCTCGGCGTCGAGCTGGACGAGGAGCTGGCCACCTGCCTCTACACGGGTGTGGCCACCGACACCGGCTCGTTCAAGTACCGGGCCACCACGCCCGCCACCCACGAGCTGGCCGCCCGGCTGCTGGCCACCGGCATCCGGCACGACCTGATCTCCCGGCAGCTGTGGGACACCTCGTCCTTCGGCTACCTCAAGGTGCTCGCGGGCGCGCTCGACCGGGCCGTCTACGAGCCGGAGGCGGCCGACGGGCTGGGGCTGGTGTGGACCTGGGTGCCGTACCAGGACCTCGCGCTGTTCAGCGTCACGGTCGAGGAGATCGAGGGACTGATCGACATCCTGCGCCGCCCGGCCGAGGCCGAGGTGGCGCTGGTGCTGAAGCAGGACCCGGACGGCACGCTGCGCGGCTCCTCGCGCTCCCGGGGCGTGGTGGACGTCGCCGCGGCCTGCGCCGAACTGGGCGGCGGTGGGCACGTCCACGCGGCCGGATTCAGCGTCCGGGAGGACGTGGCCGTGGTGGTCGAGCGGTTCCGGGGCGCGCTGCGACCGGTACGTTGATCATCTCTGCTGATGTTGTTGAGAGAAAGAACCCGATGAAGCGCAAAGGCACCGGCCCGGACGGCCTGGTGATCGTCGACAAGCCCGAGGGCATCACCTCGCACGGGGTCGTCGCCAAGCTGCGGTGGCTGGCCGGGACCCGGAAGGTCGGCCACGCCGGCACCCTGGACCCGATGGCCACCGGCGTGCTGGTGATCGGCATCGAGCGGGCCACCCGGCTGCTCGGCCACCTGATGCTCACCGCCAAGACCTACGAGGCGACCGTCCGGCTCGGCCAGACCACCGTCACCGACGACCGCGAGGGCGAGGTCACCTCCTCGGCCCCGGCCGACGCCGTCACCCGGGAGGCGATCGACGCCGGGATCGCGGCACTCACCGGCGAGATCATGCAGGTGCCGTCCAAGGTCAGCGCGATCAAGATCGACGGCAAGCGCTCCTACGCCCGGGTGCGCGAGGGCGAGGACTTCGAGCTCGCGGCCCGGCCGACCACGATCCACTCCTTCACCGTGCACGAGCAGCGCGCGGCGGTCGCCGAGGACGGCACGCCGGTGATCGACCTGGACGTCACCGTCGAGTGCTCCTCCGGCACCTACATCCGGGCGCTGGCCCGGGACCTGGGCGCCGGGCTCGGCGTCGGCGGCCACCTGACCGCGCTGCGGCGCACCAAGGTGGGGCCGTACGGGGTGGAGTCGGCGCGCACCCTGGAGCAGCTGGAGGCGGAGGTCACCGGCGAGGACGCCAAGGGGCTGGAGGTGCTGCCGATCGCGGAGGCCGCGGCGGCCGCCTTCCCGCGCTGGGACCTGGACGAGGCCTCGGCGCAGAAGCTGTCGCACGGCGCCCGGCTGAAGGCGCCCGGGATGGGCGTGGACGGGCCGATCGCGGTGTACGGGCCGGACGGGCGCTTCCTCGCGCTGGTCGAGGAGAAGGGCGGGCAGGCGAAGCCGGTCGCGGTCTTCGTCGGCTGACGGCCCCACCGCTGTTCGGAGCCCCCGTCGGGAGTCATCCCGACGGGGGCTCCGCCGTTCCCGCGACACCTTCACCCGCACGAGGGAGCGCGCGGAGCGAACGCCCGTGGTGAGCGGCGCGGGCGCGGTCGGGGCGCCGCTCCGGCGGGCAGGCTCCCGACGGCGAGCGAGCGACGGCCGAAGGGGTACGGGATGCCGGGGTTTCCGGAGGGCGATCCGGGGCGGTACCTGCTGCGGATCCGCGACCTCGACGGGCGGCTGCACGGCTTGGGGTTCGTCGCCGACCCGCAGGGGAGCGTGCTGACGGCGCACGAGAGCGTGGCCGGCCTGGACCGGATCGTGCTGCACACCCCCGGCGGGCAGACCAGGGTGCTCGGCCCGGACGCCGTGCTGCCACTGCCCGGGTACGGCCTCGCCCTGCTGCGGACCGAGGCGGTCGGCGGGCTGCCGGTGCCGCCGCTGCCGCTGGCCCCCGCCGCGGCCGCGCGGGAGGTGCTGCTGCCCGCGCTGGCGGGGGAGGACGGCCGGGTGGTCGCGCTGCGCTGCGGGCTGCTCGGGGTCACCGCGGCGGCGTACCGCGGGCACCGGCTGGGCGGGGTGCTGCTGCTGGACGTGCCGGTGGTCGGCGGGGTCGCGGTACCGGCCGGCTCGCCGGTGCTGGACGCCCGCAGCGGGGCGGTGGTCGCCCTGGCCGCGCCCGCCCTGGGCGGGCCCCGGCACGGCGGGGCGCTGCCGGCCGTGGCGGTGGGGGCGGGCCCGTCGGACGGGACGGGCGGAGCCGAGGCGCTGGCCGGGCTGCTGGCGGGCAACGCGGCCGCGGTGCCCGGCTACGGCCCGGCGCTCAACCTGGCCGGGGTGCTGCGGCTGACCGCCGCCCAGGTGACGGCGGCCGGTGCCGGGCCGGGCCGGGTGGCCCACCTGGCCGCCGACCGGGTGGACCGGCCGGACGGCCTGGCCGGGGACGCTCCGGCCGCGACCGTCACCGTGCTGGTCGGCGCCCCCGGCAGCGGGCGCACCACCGAACTGGCCGCCCTGGCCGCCCGCCGCCACGGCGGCGCCCACCCGCTGCCCACCCTCTGGCTGCGCGGCGCCGACCTGCACGCCGACGACCGGTCGCTCGCCGAGCCGGTGGAGCGGGTGCTGGCCGCCGCGGCGGCCGGACTCGGCACCCCGGCGCCCGCGCCCGAGCCGGTGGCCGCGCTGTGCGCGGCGGCCGGCCGGCCGCTGCTGGTGGTCCTGGACGGCCCCGAGGAGGCCCCGCTGCCGGTGGACGCGCGCTGGCTGCGCGGCGCCGGCCAGTGGCTGACCGGCTGCGGGGCCCGGCTGGTGACGGCCTGCGGGGAGGAGCTGTGGGAACTGCTCGCGGCCGAGACCTGGGGCAGCGGCACCCCGGGCCCCCGCCGGACGGAGGAGCCGCACCCGCACGGGGACCTGGGCAGCGCCCCCACCGTGCGGATGGACGGCCGCGGCCACGGCGGGCCGAGCCTGGCCGGACAGCGGCTCGGCCCGCTGCCCCCCGAGGCGGCCGAGCGGGTGCGCCGCCGGTACGGGCTGCCCCCCGGGCACCCGGCCGCCGCCGAGGACGCCCGGCACCCGCTGGCCGTCCGGCTGGCCGGGGAGCTGTGGGCCCAGGGGCTGCACGACGGGCCGGTGCGCCGGGGCGACCTGTTCGGCGCCTTCCTGGACCTGCGCTGCCTGCGGGTGGCCCAGCGGCTGGCCGAGGAGGCTCGGCCGCGCCGCCCGGGCGCCCACCGCCGGGGCGCGGTGCGGCCCGGCACGCCGCGGCACCGGCGGGTGCGCCGGCTCGCGGCGGCGGTGGCCGGGCGGGTGCACGAGGCGGCCCGGCGGATGCTCGGCGGCCGGTCGGACGGCGGGCTGGAGCACGCCGTCTTCGAGGAGCTGTTCCCGGTCGAGGGCGGCTGGGCCACGGCGGTGCTCGCCGAGGGCCTGTTCGTCCCGGCCGGGCCCGGATTCCGCTTCGCGCACGGGGAGTTCGCGGACTGGCTGCAGGGCCGGCACCTGGACCTGGACGCGGCGCTGCGGCTGCTGCTCGGCGAGGCCGAGGACACCGCGCCCTGGCCGGCCGGCGAGCCGGAGGAGCCCGGCGGCCACCGCGCGGGGGAGCCGGCCGACGGGGCGAACGCCGTGCCCCGGCACCGGATCGGCCCGGTCGTCGCCGCGCTGCGCCGGGTGGCCGAGACCTGGGGCGCCGGCGCCCTCGACCCGTGGCTGCACCGGATCTGGCGCGCCCTGGACCTCCGCCCGCCGGGCAGTGAACCCGCCTGGTGGGCCGCCGGGTTGCTCGCCGCGGGTCTGACCGTCGGCCCGGACCCGGCCGAACACCGGGCACTGCTCGACCAGTTGGCGTCCCGGATCGCCGAACGGGCGGGCCCGGCGGGCACGGCGGCGCTCCGGGCGGCCGGACTCGGCCGCTTCGGCCCGGCCTTCTGGACCGGCCTCGGCCTGCCCGTCGAGGCCGAACTCGACCTGCTGCGCCGCCTGATGCCCGCCGACGGCCCCGGGCAGCGCTACCTCGCCGCGGTGGCCGAGCGGCTGCGCGCCGACCCGGTCGCGGTGTTCCCGCTGCTCTGTGCCTGGTTCGAGGACGCGCGCGGCCTGCCGGGGCGCCCCGGCCGCACCGTCGCCGACGTCGCCCACGACCTGCTGCGCGCCCACCGCCGGCTCGCCCTGGACGAGCTGGCCGACGCGCTGGCCGCGGCCGCGCACCCGAGGGCGGACGCACTGCTGACCGTGCTCGCCGCCGAGGAGCCGTCCGCGCTCTGCCGCGCGGTGGACCGCTGGAGCCACGACCGGCGGCCCGAACGGCACGTCGCGGCCGCCGTGCACGCGCTGCGGACCGCCCCGTACGCCTCCGGTGCCGGGGCGGAGCTGCTGCGGTACACCGCGCTGACCCTGCTCGCCCGGGAGGACGAGCCCGGCCTGCACGGGGCCGCGCTGGCCCTGCTGGTCGGTGACCCGGCGACCCGCTCCGCGTACCTGCCGGCCGCCCTCGCCCGGCTCCGGGCCGGCGGCGACGCCTTCCTCACCCCGCGGGCGCTCGCCCCGGCCCTGGAGAGCGACCCGGAGCCCGTCCTGGCCGCGTTCGCCGCCCGGTCGGCCGGCCCCGGCGCGGTCCTCGCCGAGACGCTGCGGGTGCTCGCCGACGCCACCGCCCCGGCGGCCGTGCGGCGGGGCGCCGAGCTGGCCGCCGGGCTGCTGCGGGCGGACCCGGCGCCGGCCGGGCCGGTCGCCGTCGACTACCTCGGCCGCCGGCTGGGGCGCGCCGGCGCCGTCGGCCCGGCCGACCGGCTGGAGCTGCGGGTGCTGCTCGGCGTCGCGCTGGCCGCCCGCGGGGCGGAGGTCCGGCGGCCGTTCGCGGAGGTGCTGTCCGTCCCGGTGGCCGACCCGGCGGCGGACGCGCTGCGCTGCGAGCTGCTGGACACCCTGCTCGCCACCGAGGCCGACCCGGCGGTGCTGACCACCGCCGTGGAACGGCTCGCCGAGCACTGCGCGGCCGAGAATCCCGCCCGGGCCCGGGCGGTGCTGGCCCGGGCCACTCCGGGGCTGCCGGGCGCGGACGAGCTGCTGGTGCGCTGCGCCGGACGGTCGGCGGCCTTCGCCCGGCTGCTCGCCCGCTGGCCGTCCGGCGCCGCGCCGACCGCCCCGGACGGCCCCCGACTGGCCCGGATGCGGGCCCTGACGGCGGCCGGACGGGACCCTCAGTACGCCGCCGCCGAGGCCGAGCGGGCCGTGTCCGGGCGGGCGGCGGGGCCCTCGGCGGGCTCAACCCGTATTCCGGTGCCTGAGCCGGGGCAGGCGCATGGCACGCTATAGGGGTTCGGGTTTTGAGCGTTTGAGCGTACAGAGGGTACGCGCCGTACGGAACAAGGAGCGGTCAGGTGCAGCGCTGGCGTGGCCTGGAGGAGATCCCCGGGGACTGGGGACGCAGCGTCGTCACCATCGGCTCGTTCGACGGGGTGCACCGCGGGCATCAGCTGATCATCGGGCGGGCGGTCGAGCGGGCCCGCGAACTCGGTCTCCCGGCGGTCGTGGTGACCTTCGACCCGCACCCGCGCGAGGTCATCCGGCCGGGCAGCCACCCGCCGCTGCTCGCGCCGCACCCGCGCCGCGCCGAGCTGATCGCGGAGCTGGGCGTGGACGCGGTGCTGGTGCTGCCGTTCACCACCGAGTTCTCCCAGGAGTCCCCGGAGACCTTCGTCCGGCAGGTGCTGGTGGACGCGCTGAGCGCGCGGGTCGTCATCGAGGGCCCCAACTTCCGCTTCGGCCACCGGGCCGCCGGGGACGTCGCGCTGCTCGGCGAGCTGGGCCGGGCGGACGACTTCGAGGTCGAGGTGGTCGACCTCCAGGTGTGCGGTACGGCCGGGGCCGGCGAGCCGTTCTCCTCCAGCCTGACCCGCCGGCTGGTCGAGTCCGGGGACATGGCCGGCGCGGGCGAGGTGCTGGGCCGCCCGCACCGGGTCGAGGGCGTGGTGGTGCGCGGCGCGCAGCGCGGCCGCGAGCTGGGCTACCCGACGGCCAACGTCGAGACCGTGCCGCACAGCGCGATCCCGGCCGACGGCGTGTACGCGGGCTGGCTGACCGCGGACGGCGAGCGGATGCCGGCGGCGATCTCGGTCGGCACCAACCCGACCTTCGACGGCACCGCCCGCACCGTGGAGGCCTACGCCATCGACCGGGTCGGCCTGGACCTGTACGGGATGCACGTGGCCGTGGACTTCCTGGCCTACCTGCGGGGGATGGAGAAGTTCGACTCCATCGACGCGCTGCTGGACCGGATGGCCGACGACGTCAAGCGGGCCCGTGAGCTGACCGACGGCGTCTGAGCGCCGCAACGCCGGAAGGGGCCCACCGACACCAGGTCGGTGGGCCCCTTCCGCCGTTTCACTGCTGGGGCGCCTGCGGCGGGTAGCCGTAGCCCGGTCCCGGCTGCTGCCCCCAGGGCGCCCCGGGAGCGGGCTGCGGCGGGTAGCCGTACCCGGGCGGGGGCGGCGGGACCTGGCCGGGCTGCGGGGCCCACGGTGCCCCCGGGGCGGGCTGGCCGGCCTGCTGCGGGTACGGCTGGGGCTGCTGCTGCGGGTCGGCGTACGGCTGCGGGTAGCCCGGCTGGGCCTGCGCCTGGGCCTGCTGCTGCCAGCCGGCCTGCTGGGCGGCGGCCTGCTGGGCCCGGACGATGTCCTCGCCGACCAGGGTGGCCAGATCGAAGTAGGCCTCGCGGACCTTGGGCCGCATCATGTCGAGGTTGACCTCGGCACCGGCCGCCAGGCTCTCGTCGAACGGCACCACGACGACGCCGCGGCAGCGGGTCTGGAAGTGCGCGACGATGTCCTCGACCTTGATCATCTTGCTGGTCTCGCGCACCCCGGAGACCACCGTGATGCTGCGCTGCACCAGGTCCGCGTAACCGTGCGCGGAGAGCCAGTCCAGGGTGGTCGAGGCGCTGGAGGCGCCGTCCACGCTGGGGGTGGAGACGATGATCAGCTGGTCGGCCAGGTCCAGCACGCCGCGCATCGCGCTGTACAGCAGGCCGGTGCCGGAGTCGGTCAGGATGATCGGGTACTGGCGGCCCAGCACGTCGATCACCTGGCGGTAGTCCGAGTCGTTGAAGGTGGTCGAGACCGCCGGGTCGACGTCGTTCGCCAGGATCTCCAGGCCCGAGTTCAGGTCCTGCGAGGTGAACTGACGGATGTCCATGTAGCTGCGCAGGTGCGGGATGGCCGTCACCAGGTCGCGGATGGTCGCGCCGGTCTGGCGCTTGACCCGGCGGCCCAGGGTGCCCGCGTCCGGGTTGGCGTCGATCGCGATCACCTTGTCCTGGCGCTCGCTGGCCAGGGTCGCGCCGAGCGCGGTGGTGGTCGTGGTCTTGCCGACACCGCCCTTGAGGCTGATCACGGCGATCCGGTAGCAGCTCAGCACGGGGGTGCGGATGATCTCCAGCCGGCGGGCCTTCTCGGCCGCCGCGGCCTTGCCGCCGAACTGGAAGCGCGGCTGCTGGCGCTGCTGCTTGGGCTGGCTGCGCAGCAGCCGGTCCGAGGACAGCTCGACGGCGGCGGTGTAGCCGAGCGGCGCGCCGTGCGCCGTCTGCTGCGGGGCGGCGGCCTGCTGGAACGCGCTGGGCTGCGGGGCCTGCGGCGGCTGCTGCTGCCACGCCTGGCCGGGCAGGGGCTGGCCGGGCAGGCCCTGCGGACCGGGCTGCGGCTGGGCCGGCTGCTGGTACGCGGCGGGCTGCGGCCAGCCGCCCTGGCGCGGGTCCACCGGGCCGGGCTGCGGCACCGGACCGGGCTGCGGCGGGACGGCGGCCTGCTGGGCTTGCTGCGCCTGCTGGGCCTGCTGGGCCTGCTGGGCCTGCTGGGCCGCCCACGCGGCCTGCGGGTCCCAGGCCGCCGCCGGGCCCTGGGGGTCCTGGGGGTGCTGCGGCGGGGCCGGCGGCTGCGCGAAGTTCTGCGGCTGGCCCGGCTGGACGGGCTGTCCCGGCACTGCGGTCGCGGCGGGCGGCGCCGGGTAGGGCTGCGGCACGGGCTGCTGCGCCGCGGCCTCCGGCAGCGCCCATGCCGGGGCACCGGGCTGCGGCTGCTCGGGGACCGGCGGAGTCGGGGAGGGCACCGGGAAGGGGACGTGCTGCGCCTCGGCCTGCACCGGCGGGGCGGGCGCCGCGGGCACGGGAGCGGGTACCGGCGAGGGTGCCGGAGCCTGGACCGCGGCCGGCGTGGCCTCGGCCGCCGGGGGCGCGGCCTGGCCGGGCACCGGAGCCGCGGCCGGCTGCTGCGCCGGAGCGGGCAGGGGGGCCTGGGCCTGCTGGGCCTGCGCCGGAGCAGCGGCGGGCGTCGGGGCACCGGGTGCCGCGGTCGTGGCCGCGGCGGCAGCGCCCGGAGCCGTCGGAGCGCCCGCCGCCGGTGCGTTCGGAGCCGGTGCGTTCGCGGCTGCCGCGGGCTCGGTCTGGACGTACCAGGACGGGGGAGTGTAGTCAGGCGCGTCCGACCAGTCGTCGTCGTCCTCCGCCGCGTTGTCGCCGACGTAGACGCCGTCCCGATCGCTGCTCACTCTGGCTCCCTCGTGTTCGCCGCCGCTTGTTCAGCGGTGCCGTTGCCACATCAAAGACTAGGCCGTACGGCAACCCCCGTTGAAGGCGGCTTCGCATCCCCGCCGGCCCGCCCGGTGCGGCGGGCCGGCGCTCAGTCCATCCGGCGCGGCCCGCCGAGCACCTGCTGTTCGGCCTGCCCGGCCACGGCCCGTACGTACTGGCGGCGCATCCTGGTGGCCCACAGGGTCAGGTCGTCGCCGAGGGTGGGCAGGGAGGCCACGTCCTCCGGCGGCAGCGACAGGATCCGGCCGGTCAGTTCCGCCTCCTGCGGCGAGATCCGCTGCACGCCGACCAGGTCGGCCGCGTTCAGCACCCGGGAGGCGTTCGGGCCCAGGTAGGGCAGCAGGGTCAGGGTGGTCTGCCAGGGGGCGGCGGAGAGCCGGCTGCGCGGCGGGCGGGCGCCGAGGTCGCGCACCACCAGCACCGGCGAGGCCACCGAGGCGCCCTGCGGGCCGAGCCGGCCGACCTGGTGGACCGTCACGCACGGCTGGCCGCCGCCGGCCGCCTGGGCCATCGGACCCCACAGCTGTCCGCGGGCGGTCTCCACCGCGACGCGGGCACCGATCGCGGCCGCCCGCAGCGCGATGACCTGCGCCGTCCACATGCCGCCGACCAGCACCAGGTCGTACGAGGTCGGGCGGAACAGGCCGAGCACCGCGGGCAGCCCCTGCGGGTCGACGCCGATCACCACGCCGTCGTCGCCGACCGGGAAGGCCAGCGACGCGAGGTCGGCCGGCTCCAGCACGTGCTTCTCCCGGCGCGGGCCGCGCAGCCCGAAGCCGGGCAGGATCCGCGGCCGGGTCCGGCGCTGCTCGGCGCCGGGCTGGGGGCCGGCGGTGGGGTAGGTCTGGTACGCCATCAGGAAGCCCCTCCGAGCGGCAGGGTGGCGAGCATGCCGGGGGCCTGCTCCAGGTCGAGCCGGACCAGGCCGAGCCCGGTGCTCTGGGCGCGGCTCTCCACCTGGCGGCCGATCTGGCCGACCTCGCTCTCGTTGCGGCCGGTCACCCGCACGTGCCCGCTGACCGTCACCGAGCCGCCGGTGCCGTGTCCGGCGGTCAGGCTGAAGGTGCTGGCGAGGGCCGGGGAGCCGGTGATCAGGTTGACCAGGTCCGGCGCGGCGATCCGGCCGGGGGCGCCGCCGGGGCGGCTCAGCTGCGGCCAGCGGGAGATCCAGTACGTGGTGTGCCAGCGGTCGTCGATCCGCCAGAACCGGTTGCCCTCCTGGGTGCGGCGGGTGGTGCCGCCGCCGCTGCCGGTGCCCTGACGGCCCGCCACCGCGATCGGGTTGGCGCAGGTGGCGATGGCCAGTGCGGCGATCAGCTCGCGCTCGTCCAGCACGGTCGCGTTGAAGCCGGCGCTGTTGAGCCGGCCGGCCAGCTGGTCGGTGACCCGCTGCAGCGCCTTGCGGGCGCCGTCCTCGCCGCCGCCGCGGGCCCGGACGGCGGTCGCCGCGCGTTCCGGGTCGAGCTTGAGCGCGATCCAGGTCAGCCGCAGCCCGGGGGTGGCGGTGCCGTCCGGCAGTTCGCGGTAGGCGCGGGCGGCCAGCGACTGCTCGGGCAGGTGCTGGGCCGGGGCGGGCTGGGTGTGCTGGACGAGCTGCACCGACTCCAGGGTGATGTCGTCCACCGTGAGCGCCGAGCAGATCACGTCCAGCGGCAGCGGCAGGGCGGTGCGCACCGGGCGCAGCGGCTGGTCCTTGGCCTGGACGAGCAGCACCGAGCTGAGGAAGGTCCCGTCGCCCACCATGCCGGTCTCCCGGCGGACCGGGCGGCCGCCGAACTCGGCCTCGGTGGCGTGGGTGCAGGTGCGCAGCCCCGGTTCGAGTTCCAGGGCCGGCGCCAGCGCCGGGTCGGTGCCGGCCGGCGGCAGCAGCGTCCTGGCCTGCTTGCGGCGGGACTTGAGGGCGGCGCGGACCCGCAGCAGTTCCGGGACGGTGCGGCCGCGCACCGGGACGAGCGCGAGCACGAGCAGCACCAGCGCGACCGCGCCGAAGCCGGCCGCGACCGGTCGGCTGATCGTCCAGCCGACCGCGACCAGGGCCGCCGCGACCTCGACCAGGACGAGCTGTTGGAGCTTCAACCGCCCTGCGAGCAGCCCCGGTCGGGGGTTGACCCGGACCTGGACGGCCCCGCCGCCCCCGCTGCCGGTCGGCTGCGGTCCGGCGGTCCCGGTCCCCGGTCCCGTCTCGTTCGCCGGTGCGCTGTGCTGCGCCCGGCCGGACCGGCGCGGCCTCCCGCCGCCCGCACTGCGGCGGCGTCCTGGAGCGGTCTGGCTTGGCATCCCCCGGTGGCCCTCTCTGATCCGTTGTCGCGGCCCGGCTGGCTGTGTCGCGGACCGTACCCGTACCGTACTCACCGTCTGCTGCCGCATCGTAGAGGGTTCGCGCCGGTTCGTGCCCGGCGGGTGACCACGGGGCCGGTCGGTCTGACAACGCCCGACAACGTCTGACAAGGGGGACGACGAGGTATGGCATCGCGCCGGGACGAGCTGAACGCGTACACCTTCGCCCGCAAGCGCACGGTGGGCGCCTTCCTGCTGCCCGCCGGTGGCGGCAGTGACGAGGACGCGCCGCGTCCGGTGAAGGCGGTGCTGCCGAGTGTGCTGGCCGGGGCGGTGTTCGTGGCCGGGTTCGGGCTCTGGGGGGTCTTCAAGCCGAGCGCGCCGGTGAAGTGGGACGACGGCAAGAACATCATCCAGGGCAAGCAGTCGACGACCCGGTACGTGGTGCTCATCGACCAGGACCAGAAGACCAAGCGGCTGCACCAGGTGCTCAACATGTCCTCGGCGCGGCTGGTGCTGCCCGCGGGCGCCAAGGTCGTGGTGGTGGACGACGGGGTGCTCGACCGGTACCCGAACCACGGGCCGACGATCGGCATCCCGTACGCGCCGGACAAGCTGCCGACCACGGACAACGCGAGCAAGCCGATGAAGTGGGCGGTGTGCGACCGTCCGGGCTCGGACGACAAGCAGGAGACCGTCAACCAGGCGGTGTTCGTGGCGGCCGGCGCGGACGCGACGGCGCTGGCGGCCAAGGACCGGATGCTCGGCCCGGACCAGCTGCTGCTGGTGCAGCAGGCCGACGAGCAGCAGGTCTCGGCCGCGCCGGTGCCGGGTCAGCCGGCCGCCGCGGGTGCGGCGGTGTACCTGGTGGACGCGCAGGGCCGCAGGCACCTGATCGGCTCCCCGCAGTCGGACGACAGGGAGCGCAAGGCGCTGATCACCGCGGTGTTCGGGCCCAACGCGGTGCCGCAGCGGGTCAAGCGGGACTGGCTGGAGACCCTGGTGGACGCCACCCCGGTCACCTTCCCGCAGGTCGACGGGGTCGCCGACAGCCAGGGTGCCAACTCCAAGGTGGAGCTGAGCAACCAGGCCGACCGCCGGGTCGGCCGGCTGGTGCACTACCAGGACCGCCACTACGTGGTCGGCAAGGAGCAGCTGTACCTGGTCACGCCGTTCCAGGCGGACCTGATCCGGCAGAACCCGGCGTTCCAGATGCTCTACAAGTACGACCAGGACAAGAAGCCGCGCAGCGACGAGATGACCCCGGCCGACAACGCCCAGTGGGGCGTCGACGCGCCGCTGAAGGGCACCGTGGCGGACTGGCCGTTGAAGACCGGCGCGCCGGTGAACAACCAACAGGACCGCCAGGACGCCCGGATGGTCGTGTGCAGCACCTACGACGGCGTCGCCGAGGACGGTGCCACGGCCAAGCGCAGCGTCTGGGCCGGGACTTCGTACCCCGCGCCGTACAACAACGGCGCCGGGGCGGCGTACGTGACCCCCGGTCACGGTCTGTTCTACCGCTCGCTGGACCACTCGGCCGCCGGCTCCGGAACCGATTTCCTGATCACCGAGACGGGGTTGCGCTACTCCGTCCCGTCCAACGGCGACGGCGGCCCGCGCCCCGGCGCCTCGCCCCAGCCCGGCCAGAGCGGTACCCCGAAGCCGCCGACCCCGCCGGCCGGTGCCACGCCGACTCCCGGGGCCACGGCCCAGGATCCCGGCCGCCAGCCGGAGGAACCCGGCGGCAACCAGGCCCGGTTGGGCTATCAGGGGGTCCGGCCGCTGCCGGTGCCGAAGGAGTGGTCGAACCTGGTGCCGGCCGGCCCGCCGTTGACGGCGACGGGCGCCGTTCAGCCGCAGAACGCCTGACGGGCCAAGCGCGGCAACCGAATTGGCCTTAGTGTCATGGTCTGGTAACTACTCGGTGATCGATGTTGGGCGAGCTGCGTGTGCCGACTACAGTGCTGCTGGACATCACACCGGTGATGGCGGCGGTCGGCCCGCAGGGCCCTCCGTACACGCAAATGTTGTCTCATGGGGGACGGTGGAGCATGGCTCAGGGTCAGTTCACGATGACCGCGCAGGAGATGCTGGCATTCGCCAAGCAGATCGAAGAGGCCATCGGCAAGATCGAGGCTGAGAAGAACAAGCTGATCAGCACGGTCTCCGGCATCACCGGCGGTTGGCAGGGCGCGGCCGCGACGGCCTACACGAGCCTGCAGAACCGGGTCAACGAGGACATCGCGGCGCTCAAGGAGTCGCTGAACGCGATCAAGCACGCGATCGAGCTGACCACCAAGCACTACGCGAGCACCGAAGAGGAGCAGAAGGCGATGTTCTCCTCGGCCCAGGGCTGATCACCGCACTCGCGCTGATCAAGGCACCCGCGCCGACCGCCGTTCTGCCCCGCTCCACCGCTCTGCGGAGCGTCCGCCACTGACCGCGCGGCGCTCCGCACCCTCGTCAAGGGAGACAACGTGTCCGACCACATTCTCGTCAACTTCCAGACCGTGCACCAGGCGGCCGAGGAGGTCAAGGCCTCGGCGAGCCGCATCGACCACCTGCTGAACGACCTCAAGGGCAACGTCACCCGCATCGCCACCAGCTGGGAGGGTATCGCCCAGCAGGGCTACCAGGCCCACCAGGCCAAGTGGGACGCCAAGGCCAACGACCTCCAGCAGGCCTGCGCGCAGATCGCGACCTCGCTGGAGCAGGCCGCGCAGAGCTACCGGACGACCGAGGACGCCAACGCCAAGCTCTGGGGCTGACGTTCGGGTTCCTTGAGGAACGACAGGGGGCGGGTACCCGGATTCCGGGCACCCGCCCCCGACGCGCGGCACGGGTGAACGACATGAGGGGTGGCAGGGTGTCCCGACACGGGTCCCGGAAGGCGGCCGCGGCGATCGCCGCGCTCACGGTGCTGGGCGGCCCGCTCGCCGCCCCGGCGTACGCCGAGGGCGGGCCCGCGCTGGCCGCGGCCGGCGACTGCCCCAAGAACGCGCCCGATGTGCCGACCGTGCCGTGGTCGCTCCAGCGACTGCTGCTCAACGAGCTGTGGCAGGGAGGGAAGACCACCGGCGTGGGCGTGAAGGTCGCGGTCATCGACACCGGGGTCGACCTGGGCAACCCGCAGTTGGCGGGCCAGGTCCCGGCCGACTCCTCCGGTCAGAAGCCGGTCGACAAGCTCCAGGCGGGCTCCAACCTGCTGGTCAACCGGGAGACCAAGGAGCCGGTCAAGGGCGCGTCCGTCGAGGACCCGGTCGGTCACGGCACCAAGGTCGCCGGCATCATCGCCGCCCGGGTCCGGCCGCAGACCGGTTTCGTCGGACTGGCTCCCGACGCCCAGATCCTCTCGATCCGGCAGAACGACAGCGACGGCAACGGCGACGTCTCCACCCTGGTCCAGGCGATCAGGGAAGCGGTCGACAAGGGCGCCGGGGTCATCAACATCTCCCAGGACGTGCGCGGTGCGGGCGACGCCCGCTTCGGCGGGTACCAGGACCTGAAGGCCGCCGTCGAGTACGCGGAGTCGCGCAACGTCGTGGTGGTCGCCTCCACCGGGAACGACGGCAAGGAGGGCGACACCTACCCGGGCGCCTTCCCGACCGTGCTGGCCGTCGGCGCCTCCGACCGCAACAACGAGCGCGCGCCGTTCTCCCAGTACGGCAGCTTCGTGAAGGTCGCCGCGCCCGGTGTCGACATGCTGTCCACCGTGCCGGGGAGCGGCCAGTGCGTGGACAACGGCACCAGCTTCGCCGCCCCGTACGTCTCCGGCCTCGCCGCGCTGCTGAGGAGCGCCCACCCGAAGTGGAAGGCGGCCCAGGTGCGGGCCTGGATCGAGCAGACCGCGCAGCGGACCCAGCGCGAGCCGGACAAGTTCATCGGCTGGGGTGTGGTGGACCCGGTCAAGGCCGTCACCAAGGCTCCTGAGGACGCGCCCTACGAGCCCATCCCGGACGCCCCGGTGCAGCTCGCCGCCGCGCCGATCGTGCCGCGCCCGGTGGGCCTCGGCGAGACCCAGGCCGACCGCGACGGCCGTACCGCGACGTACGTCGTGGGCGTCGGTGCGCTGCTGGTGGCCCTGCTGATCGGCGGCGGCGTGGTGCTGCGCGACCACCGGCGCAAGTCCGCCGACTGACGCCCGGCCGGCGCCTGCCCGCCTGACCGCCTGACGTCTGACCGCCTGACGCCTGTCCGCCCGAGGCCCGCCCGACCGGTGCCCGCCCGGCGCCCGGCGCGGGCCGGCTCACCGAAAATCCGCCGGGACCCCTGTAACACCGCCGCCCGCCCGCCGCATCGATGAAGTGTCAGGGAGGGCGGACCGCGGGGGGCAGGGCGCATGAGGTGGATCGGGGCGGGCCGGGAGGCCAAGGACGCGGAGTTCCTGGAACTCGTCTCCGGCCGCACCGGCCACCTGTACCGCTCGGCCTGCCTGCTCACCAGCGGCGACACCCACTACGCCGAGGACCTCGTGCAGGAGGCCCTCAGCCGGATGTACGTGCTGTGGCGGCGCAGCGCCTTCACCGGCCGGGGCCGGATCGACAACCCGGCGGCCTACACCCACACCGTCATGGTGCGCACCTTCCTCGCCCAGCAGCGCCGCCGTTCCAGCGGCGAGCGTCCCAGTGACGTCCTGCCGGAGCCGGCGGGACACGACACCGACAGCACCCTGCGGCTGACCCTCCTCGACGCGCTCGGCCGGATGCCGCCCAAGGACCGCGCGGTCCTGGTGCTGCGCTACTGGGAGGACCGCAGTGTCGAGGAGACCGCCGAGGCGATGCGGGTCTCCTCCGGCGCCGTCCGCACCCGCACCACCAGGGCCCTGAACCGGCTGCGCGCCCTGCTCGGCGACTCGCTGACCGAGCTCGCCGCCCGCTGAGGCCGGCGGGCGCCCGGCCGTGCGGCGCTTCCCGCCATCCGTGACACGGCACTTCCCGCAACCCGCGACGCAAGGAGACGGTGAACACCCATGTCCGAACCGGACAAGTTCGAGGACGATCTTCTCTATGCCCTCACCCGTACGGGCGAAGGCTTCCGCACCGAACAGGCAGACCTGGTCGCGGGCGGCTACCGGCGCGGCCGCCGCCGCTGGCGCCGCCGCTCGACCGCCGCCGTGGTGGGGGGTGCGGCCGCGCTGGCCCTGGTGGGCACCGGCGCGGTGTTCCTGGGCTCCCCGGCCGGCAAGGACGCGGGCACGGTGAGCGCGGCCTCCGCCCCGGCGGGCGCCACCCCCGACGCCACCGGCAGCGCCGCCGCCGCGGCCACCCCGACCTCGGTGAAGTCCTCCGCTCCGACGGTGGTCTCCGGTGACGAGGTGGTGGCCACCTTCCGGGCGCTGCTGCCCAAGGGCCAGGTGTCCGACGCGAAGGGGCATGGAACCGACGAGAACAGGGGGAGGTACGCGGACGCCAACCTGGTCTTCGACGACGGCCAGGGCCGGTCGCTGATGGGCCTGAGCATCCAGAAGCACCGTCCCAAGGACGTCCAGCCGCAGACCTGCCCGACGAACCTCAAGATCGCCTCGATGGACTCCTGCACCGTCACCGTCCTGCCGGACGGATCGAAGCTCATGCTCACCCAGGGCTACGAGTATCCGGACCACCGGGCCACCACCAAGGAGTGGCGCGCCTCGGTGACCCGTCCGGACGGCGGGCTGATCGGCTTCAGCGAGTGGAACTCCCCCCAGGAGAAGGACGCGCCGGACAGCCGGCCCAACCCGCCGCTCACGCTGGACCAGCTGAAGGCCGTCGTCACGGACAAGTCCTGGGACCGGGTCGTCGCGGCCCTCAAGTTCGACGGCGTCGACACCGAGGCGATCGACCCGGGCCTGTCGCTGCAGGACCGCGAGACCGTCCTGACCGGGCTGTTGCCCTCCGGGGTGACCGTGACCGACCGCAGGAGCCGGGAGCTGCGGGCGGACTTCGAGCTGGCCGGGGGCGGGCGGACCGGGACCCTGACGCTGACGGTCGAGAACTGGGCGAAGGCCCCCGACGACCGGCCGGGACCGGAGTCGTACCAGGACGCGGAGACCCTGCCGGACGGGACGAAGCTCCTCGTGCGCGGCGCGGTGGCCAGCGCCCCGAAGGGAGTGCTGGTCGTGGACGCGATGCGGCCGGACGGCATGGAGGTCCTGGTCACGCTGGCGTCGAAGGGCGATCCGCTGATGACCGCGGCGGAGCTGCGGGCGATCGCCACCAGCCCGCAGTGGAAGCCCGGGAAGTAGCGGGAGACGGCGGTGCCCCGGGCTGGGGGAGGCC